>PXSX01000210.1:9006-10524 GCA_003022655.1 Bacteroidetes bacterium QH_1_64_81
GTGCTGCCGTACTTTGTCCGGGAAGGACTTTCCAATCTCCGACGCGCCAAGTTTTCGGCGTTCGCGTCCACGAGTGCCATCACAGTGGCCCTGGTTCTTGTCGGGGTATTCGGGATCGCGGGATACGAGGCATCGGTCGTGTCGGAGACGCTGCGCGAGCGGGCCGGTCAGATGGAGGTCTTCATTGAGCGAGACGCGACCGAGCGGGTCCAAGAGGCCTTGCACGCCCGTATCGAAACGATTCCTGGGGTGGCCCACACCGAGTTTGTGTCTCAGGAAGAGGCGGCCGAGATCTTTCGGCGCGAGTTTGGAGAGGGCGCGGCGGCCTTCGAGGACCCGACATTTCTGCCGGCGTCGATCAAGATTGAGATGGAGCCGAGCCACGCTCACCCGGACAGCATGTCCCAGACGGCCAGCATCATCGAGCAGTGGCGGGGGGCGGACGATGTCGTGCTCAACCGGGACCTCCTCGTTCGCGTGGCCCAGAACCGTCGGCTCGTCAACGCCGTTGGCATTGCGCTCGGCGGCATCGTCGTGATCGCGGCCATCTTTCTCGTGGCCAACACCATTCGGCTCACAATTTATGCCCGGCGCCTACTCATTCGGACCATGAAGCTGGTGGGGGCTACGGATTCGTTCGTGCGCCGCCCGTTTCTCGTGGAAGGGATCGTGCAGGGGTTCCTTGGGGGGCTCGTGGCCGGGGGCCTCGTTTGGGGGCTGTATCGGGGATTTCTCTATCAGATCGATCGGGCGCCCGTATCGCTTCGCGTCGAACTGCTTCTCGTTGGGAGCCTCGTAGGAGGCGGTGTCTTGCTCGGATGGGCTGGGTCCTACTTTGCCGCGCGTCGCTTCATTCAAAAGATCGAACTTCATTGACAGGAGCTCCACGGACCGTGCAGCTCCGCGCTCATTCTTCTCACACGTCACCATCTACAGCCATGCGCTTGCCCCGACTTGTCATTCCAGTTCTATTTGCCCTCCTCGCGAGCGGACTGCTCGCGGCCTGCCAGCGTGCAGGAGACGCCGACATTGCCCGGACCGACGACGGGGAGATGCGGCTCGGCTCGGTGGAAGTCGTCGACACGGTGGCGCGGACCGTGGCCCCGAACGACCGGCCCCTCGTGCTGAAAGGCATGCGGGGCACGGTGCGCCTGCGGGGGGCGGATCAGTCGACCGCGGAGTTATCGTTCGTGCGTCGCGGGCGGGGAGAGGGCCGAGACGATAGCCAGGAGGTGCTGGACGGCATCTCGATCACGGAAAGCGGCACGGAGTCCGAGTACACGTACACCCTGGAGGCTGGGCAGGAGGACTATGCCGCCGTCGACATTCGGGGCCAGGTGCCGCGCCAGACGGCGCTCCGGATTGATCGGCTGAGCGGATCCGTCCACATCGAGGGGGTTGAGGGCGCGCTGACCATCGAGCACGACCACGGCGACGTAGAGGTGCAGGGCGCCGCGGCGTCCGTAGAGACGATCCTCAAGAACGGTGACGTGCAGGTCGGTTTTCGCACGCTGCCGG
>PXSX01000211.1 GCA_003022655.1 Bacteroidetes bacterium QH_1_64_81
CACGTTGTGCGAGTCGTGGGCCACGCTGGAGGCGAGGGCGCCCTCGTCGAGCCCGAAGCCACGCACGAAGGCAACCGCCGGGTCCTGTGCTGAACTCGAGTCAGTGTCGCTCGGTTCTGTGTAACGGTTCACCACCGCCAGCTTGAGCACGTCACGGTCCGGATCGGCCACGGCCAGCCCGTTCTCAGTGGACGTCTCCACCACGTCTTCCCCGGTCACCAGTTGATTGTCGGCGACTGTGATGGTCCGCATCCGCGCCCCCTCCGCCGCGACCCGAAACGCCTCCGGCCCGACCGGCTCCGCCTCGAATCGGTTGACGACCTCGGACGGCACGCGCTCGATGTGCGTCTCTCCCTCTTCGGCCACGAGTTGGCCCTCCACGTACGTCCGCCGCACATTTAAGGCGTCGAGGTCGTCCACGACAATGAAGTCCGCCGGGTCGCCCTCCCGCAGCAGCCCCACGTCCAGCCCGTAGTGCTCCACCGGGTGCACGCAGGCGGCGCGGAGCACGTCGAAGCGGTCGTAGCCGCGAGCCAGGGCGCGGCGGACGAGGCCGTCGATGTGTCCCTCCATGAGCGCATCGGGGTGTCGATCGTCGCTGCAGAACAGGAGGCGGTCCGGCGCCTCGTCCATGAGGGGGATCAGCTCGTCGAAGTTCTTGGCGGCCGAGCCCCGTTTCGACGCCCGCCGCGGCGTACTGCTGCACGTCGTCCCCCCGCACGCCGGGGGCGTGGCCGTCCACTGGCTTGTCGCGCACTTGCGCTGCTCGAATCTTCGCCAGCACGTCTGGATCGCCGGTGAGGACGCCCGGATAGTTCATCATCTCGCTGAGGTAGAGCACGTCGTCCCGGTCCAGCAGCGCGGATACAGCGTCTGGGCCGAGCTCCGCCCCATTCGTTTCGAAGGGCGTGGCCGGCACGCACGAGGGCGCGCCGAAGGCAAAGTGGAAGGGCACCTGTGTGCCGTCCTCAATCATGTACTCCACCCCCGCTACGCCGAGCACATTGGCGATCTCGTGCGGGTCGCTCACCGTGCCCACGGTGCCGTGCACCACCGCCGCCCGGGCAAACTCTGAGGGCGGCAACATGGAGCTCTCGACATGCACGTGCGCGTCGATGAATCCGGGCAGGAGGTACCGATCCGGCACGTCGTCGGCCAGCTCAACACGGTCGATGACGCCGTCCCGGACCCGAACGGTAGCGGCGCGGATTTCGCGGTCGTGGAGGTCAACGAGGTGGCCGGCGACGGAGACGGAATCAGGCATGAGACCGCGCGCGTCGTCTCAGAAGCATTGCGAGGGA
>PXSX01000212.1:0-957 GCA_003022655.1 Bacteroidetes bacterium QH_1_64_81
ACGGCTTCTTCACTCCCCCGGTAGTTCCACTACAGGGGTCGTTTGGGCACCGTTCTGCACTTCGCCCACTGTGTCTCGGCTACGTATCCATCCGCCAAATAGGTTCTGAAGGTAGAACGTTGGAAGGTTGGGGAGCGAAATCCTTAGCCGAGGCCCGGATACAGCATCCATACCGTCCCAGCCTACAACACGGGAACTGGGGATGCACATTGTCGAATCTTCAACCTTCCAACCTTCCCACCCCAAATGGGATCAACCAGATGCGCACCTGATACGAAAGTGCCCGTGATTCTCTCTGATCTAGCCCCACCTCTCCGATCCGAACATGAGCAAAATCCCGGACGCCACGCCGGAAACACACGAGCAGATCCGTCCCGAGGCCGTCGCGGAACGGGTGCAATCCGTCCGTGAGCGCATTGCTCAGGCCTGCGAGCGGACCGGCCGGTCCCCCGACGAGATTACGATCGTCGCCATCTCCAAAACGTTTCCGATGCAGGCCATCGAGTCGGGCAAAGCAGCGGGGCTGGATCACTTCGGCGAAAACCGGGCTCGCCAGCTCCGCGACAAGGCGAAGGCCCGGCCCGGCGCCGTTGAGGGGGGCGACATCACGTGGCACATGGTGGGACACCTTCAGCGCAACAAGGCCAAGTTCATCGCCCGGCACGCCGACTGGTTCGACGCGCTCGACAGCCCGCGCCTGGCGAAAGAACTCGACAAGCGAGCGGCCAAGAACGACCGCGTGGTCCCCTGTCTGGCGCAGATCAACATCACGGGCGAGGAGCAGAAATACGGCCTCGATCCGAAGGAGACCCACGACTACCTCGACCACTGCGCGCGGTACGACCACCTCGCCATCAAGGGGCTCATGGCCTTGGGGTCGTTCGTGGACGACCCGGAGGATGTCCGCGATGAGTTCCAGCGGATGCGCGACCTCTTTGAGACCTACGACGCGACCGA
>PXSX01000212.1:1145-15443 GCA_003022655.1 Bacteroidetes bacterium QH_1_64_81
CCCCTCGACATTCGGAAGAAGGACTTCGGCCGCAGCCTTCGCGGGTACGACCCGGAGGAGGTCGAGGCGTTTCTCGACATGGTCGCCGAGCAGTGGGAGGACCTAGAGAGCAATTGCCGCCGCCTGGAGAAAAAGGTGGAGGAGCTCGAGAACCAGATCGACCACTATCGCGAGGTCGAGGAGGCCCTGCAGCAGGCCCTCGACCAGACCCGTGCGAACGCGGAGCAAAAGATCGAAAACGCCCGCGAGAAGGCCGAGCACATCGTTCAGGAAGCGAAGGCCGAAGCGGAGGAGATCGAGCGCGAGGCCGAACACATCATTGAGGACGCCGAGGCGGAAGCGGAAGAAATCAAGCGCGAGGCGAAAGCCGAACGCGACCAGCTCGAAGCCGATGCCCAGCGCCTTCAACGCCGACGCACCGAAGTCATTGCGCAGCTGCGCGCGCTCCTCACGTCGGAGCTCGAGGTGTTGAAGGAGTACGACCGGAAGGAAGATCGTCCGTCCGAGAGCGTCTCTGAGGACCCTCTGGAGCCGTCCCGGGTCGATGAAGAAGCTGTCTCGCCGTCCGATCGGCAGTCGTCGTCGGGGCCCGGCGCTCCGTCGGAGGACTCCTCGGCCCCTACCCCGTCCCAGCCGGTCGAGGATGTCGACGAGCCGGACCGCGAAGACCACGACCCGGCCGGTGTAGAAGACGATCCGACCGGCGTAGAAGAAGCGCCCACTCCCTCCGGCGCAGAGGAGGCGCCCGAGGCGACTCCGGAGGCCCCTCCCCTCGATGATGAGTTCGACGACCGGGACGCCCCAGCCGCTAGCCTGGAGGACGAGGGCGGCGGGGAGACCGAGGAGGCTGGACCGACCGACGACGTGGACTCCTCGTTCTCCGAGATCGAGCCGGTGGAAGACTTCGACACGACCGACAAGAACGACGCCGAGGCGTCCCCCCCCTCCGAGGTGTTCACGGAGGAGGTGGCGACGAAGACCGAGCCGCCCCCTCGCCCGGCCTCACCGCCCGGACAGGAAGACATGGAGAGTCAGTCCTCCGCCGAACAGACCGATGCCGATCGTGACGACGATCCATCGTCCGATCCTGAGGGCTCCTCATCCGACGTTCCAAGTGAGTGGGCCCCGGAGGCCCCCGCCCCTGAGGCGCCGGGTAACGTTGCTGAATCGGAGCACGAGAACGGCAGTGAGGAGCGCTCCCGTGACGAGCAAGATGCCACCTCGGAGGAAATTGAGAAGATCTGGAACATCCTCGATGACATGGAGGAGTGACTCGCACTTGGGAATCCGGGTTGAGCATCTCAACTCAGAACCCCCCAAACTCGGGTAGGAGTAGCCCTCATTCCACCGCGGCTCACCGTCGGCGCGCGAGTCCCGTCGCCGCGTCCTTCAGGCGCCTCCTGGGCCGGGCGGTCTGCAACGCCTGTCCTCCCCCTTCAGCCCAGCCCGCGACTCACGGATTCAGCCCCCCTCACTCCGCCCCGATTCCGAATTTGCACTGGTCACGTCTCAACGCCCTCGTATGTCCACGGCCTCTGATTCGTCCGCACTCACCGCCGAGGGCACGGCTGCCTACCGGCGACAGGTGGAAGACGCCGCCTCCGCCCTCCCAAGCCTCCCGTCGTCTCCCGCCGTGGGGATTCTGCATGACACGGCCCTCGACGCTGTTCTGAACGAGGAGCGGATCGAGACTCCTCTTTCCTTCACCGAGCTTCCTCATTTTCCGGCGTCGGAGGGCACACTCACGATGGGAACGCTCGGCGGAACGTCCGTCCTCGAACTGAGCCAGCCCCTGCACCTGTACGACGGCCACACGCCCCGCGAGGTCACCTTCCCCGTCCGCATGCTTGCCGCGGCCGGCATCGACACGTTGCTCCTGACGGGGACGGCGGGGAGCGTAAATCCGCAGTTTGCACGCGGCGGCCTAATGCTGCTGACCGACCACATCAATTTTCAGGGACACAACCCGCTCGTTGGGCCCAATGTGGAGGACTGGGGGCCGCGCTTTCCCGACATGACCGAGCCCTACGATCCGTCGCTCCAGCGGGTGGCCGGCGACGTGGCTCGGGACCGGGGCCTGTCGCTGCAGAAGGGCATCTACCTGGCCCTCCTCGGCCCCAACCGCGAGACGACGGCCGAGCACCGGATGGGACGCCGATTGGGGGCCGACGCCGTGGGCACGACCATCGTACCGGAGGTCATCGCGGCACGTCACATGGACGTGCAGGTCATGGCCGTCGCCCTCCTCACCGAACGGCACTTGACGGACGACGACCCGCCCGCCCCCGCCGAGGAGGGCACGAGCCTCCGAACCGCCCGCTCGCAGCTGCATCGTCTCCTGAGGGGCGTCGTTGCGAAGCTGGGCGCGGACTGACTGTAGCCCTCACTCTGCCCTATCGATCCAGGAAGTGCATGGGCGTGCAGGCGCGTCGGCGTTCGTGAACGCAACGCCCCGACGCACACCGCTCACACGCACACACCTCCAAACGTCCCCGTATGGAACTGACCACTCCCGCGTCCGCCGACTGGCGGGTCCACAAATTCGGCGGTACAAGCCTCGCCGATCCGGACCGCATCGAGCACGTGGCGTCCCTCCTCGACGCCCGCGAGCCCCCCCTGGCGGTCGTCGTCTCAGCAATGAGCGGCGTGACCGATCGCCTGCTCGACCTCGCCGAGCGCGCCCACACCGACGACGAGGCGCTCTCCGCTCATCTCCAGGTCCTCCGCAACGACCAGAAGGCCGTCGTAACGGACCTGCTGGGTGGACCGGCCGCGGCCTCTCTGACGGAGACCCTGGACCGGGATGTGGACGATCTGGCCGACGTGCTCCGCGCCACCCGACTGATGGGGACCGCGCCCTCGACGACGCGCGACCTCGTGGCCGGCTACGGCGAGCTGTGGTCTGCCCGGGTGCTGGGTGGGGTGCTTTGCGATCGGGGCCTGTCGGCGGCCGTGTGCGACGCCCGCGAGGTGCTCGTCATCACCCACGAGGAGCTGGGCCCGGTGGTGGACTGGACAGACACGCGCGAGCGATTCGCCAAGTGGCGGGCCGACCACGAGGACGCCGACGTGATTGTAGCAACCGGCTTCATCGCCGTCACGCCCAACGGGGTGCCCACCACGCTGGGCCGCAACGGCTCAGACCACTCCGCCGCCATCTTCGCGTCGCTGCTCGGGGCGGAGGCCCTCACCATCTGGACCGACACGGACGGCGTCATGAGCGCCGATCCCCGGTACGTCCCCGACGCCCAGCGCCTCGATTCGCTCTCCTACGAGGAGGCGATGGAGCTGGCCTACTTCGGCGCCGGCGTCATCCACCCGCGTACGCTGGCCCCCGCCGTGGAGCACGAGATTCCCATCACGATCCGCAACACGTTTGCGCCCGATCGGCCCGGCACCCGCATCCACCTCGACGACGACGGCGCGTCGGTCGTGAAGGGCTTTTCGACGATCGACGACGTGGCCCTCCTCAACCTGGAGGGCAGCGGCATGATTGGGGTGCCCGGCATCGCGCGACGCCTCTTCGACGCGCTGGAGGCCGAGGGCGTGTCCGTCATCCTCATCTCGCAGGGCAGCTCCGAGCACTCAATCTGCTTTGCCGTGCCGCAGGCCCAGGCCGACAAGGCGCGCGCGACGGCCGAGCAGGCCTTCTACGCCGAGCTGGACCGCGGCCAGATCCAGCAGGTCGACGTGACGCCCGACTGCAGCATCCTCGCCGTCGTGGGCGATCGAATGGCGGGCACCCCCGGCGTCGCCGCCACGTTCTTCGGGGCGCTGGGCGACGCGAGCGTCAACGTGCGCGCCATTGCTCAGGGCTCCTCGGAGCGTAACATTTCCGCCGTGGTGGACGGGGACGACGCCCACCGGGCCCTCCGGGCCGCCCACGCGGGCTTTTACCTGTCGAAGCGCACCCTGTCGATCGGCGTCATTGGGGCGGGCAACGTGGGGGCCGCGCTCCTCGATCAGATCCACGACCAGGCCGACCGGCTGCGCGCAGAGGAGGACATCGACCTTCGGGTGCGCGGCATCGCCACCTCCTCGAAGATGCTTCGGGCCGAGCGAAGCCTTGAACTCGACACGTGGCGCAACGACCTGGCGGACGCCCCCTCAACCGATCTCGACGCGTTCGTCGATCACGTGCAGACCGAGTACCACCCGCACACCGTGATTGTCGACTGCACGGCCAGCGCGGTCGTCGCGCAGCGCTACCAGGCGTGGCTGGAGCGCGGCATTCACGTCGTCACGCCGAACAAGAAGGCCAATACCGAGTCGTGGGACGCGTATCGGGGTTTACAGGCGGCCCGCCGGGGGCCCGGTCCTCGGTACCTCTACGAAACCACCGTCGGGGCGGGCTTGCCGATTCTGCAAACGCTCAACAGCCTCACCGAGACGGGCGATCAGGTGCACCGGATCGAGGGCATTCTCTCCGGCACGCTGTCGTACCTCTTCAACGCGTTCGACGGCGACCGTCCTTTCTCGGCCATCCTGCGGCAGGCCAAGGAGGAAGGATTCACCGAGCCCGACCCGCGCGACGACCTCTCCGGCATGGACGTGGCGCGAAAGGTAGTCATCCTGGCCCGCGAGATGGGGGTGCCGCTAGAGCTCGACCAGGTGGCCGTGGACGGGCTCGTGCCCGAGCCGCTCCGGGACGGATCCATTGAAACGTTTCTGGAGCGCCTGCCGGAGCACGACGCCGACATGACCAAAATCCTGCGCGACGCTCAGGCCGAAAACAAGGTGCTCCGCTTCGTGGGCAGCGTAACGCGGAACGGGGACGCCTCGGTGCGCCTTCGTCGCTATCCCGTCGACCACGCCTTCGCCCGCATCCGCCACACCGACAACATCGTCCGCTTCCAGACGGACCGCTACGACGAGACGCCGCTCATCGTGCAGGGCCCCGGGGCCGGCCCCCAGGTCACCGCGGCGGGCGTGTTCACCGACCTGCTCCGGCTGATGTCGTACCCTGTCGAAGGAGCGAACGACGATTTGTCCGCCGCCGGAGCACTCAGATCGACGTCGACCAATTCCGAGCGCAGGCATCATCCTTCGCGGCTCTGTGAAGACGAGATTACGGTATCCTGTGTGACCGACCTCCTCCCCCCATGCTCTTCCGACAGATCTTCGACGAGACACTTGCCCAGTACGCGTACCTCATCGGCTGTCAGCAGACCGGCGAGGCGCTCCTCGTCGATCCGGAGCGCGACATCGACCGGTACCTCGACCTCGCTGACGCGGAGGGCGTCGAGATCGTCGCCGTCACCGAAACCCACATCCACGCCGATTTTCTCTCCGGCGCCCGCGAGTGCGCCGAGCGGATCCGGGCGACGTTGTACCTCTCGGACGAAGGCGATGTAGACTGGAAATATGAATGGCCGACCGACCCGGGAAAGAGAGATGACGTCGAGTGGCTGCACGACGGAGAGGTCTTCCGCGTCGGCAACATTGAGATCGAAGTCCTGCATACGCCGGGACACACGCCCGAGCACCTGTCCTTCCTGGTAACGGACACCGGGGGCGGGGCGGACGCGCCGATGGGCATCCTGACGGGCGACTTCGTGTTCGTCGGGTCGCTCGGCCGGCCCGACCTCCTGGAGTCGGCCGCCGACGTGGAGGGGGCGATGGAGCCGTCCGCCCGAGCGCTCTACCGGTCCGTCCAGCGCTTCCTGGAGCTGCCCGATCACCTGCAGGTGTGGCCGGGCCACGGCGCCGGGTCGGCCTGTGGGAAGGCGCTCGGCGCGGTGCCCCACTCCACCGTCGGGTACGAGACGCAGTTCAACCCCATGATCGACGCCGCGCGGCAGGGCGAAGACGCGTTCGTCGACGCCATCCTCGACGACCAGCCGGAGCCGCAGATGTACTTCGCCCGCATGAAACGGTACAACAAAAGCGGGCCGCCCCTCCTGGGGACGCTGCCGACGCCCGAAACGCTCACGGCGAGCGACTTGGTCAACCTGGCCGACGCGGACACTCCGCTCGTCATCGACACGCGGCGGGACCGCTCGGCCTTCATGGCCCGCCACATTCCGGGCTCGCTCTACGCGCCGATGAACAACACCTTCAACACGGTGGTCGGCTCGCTGGTGACGGACGCGACGACGCCGATCGTTCTGATCGTCGACGAGGCGGAGGTCGAAGAGGCTGTTCGCGACCTCGTTCGCATCGGGTACGATGACGTGGTGGGCTTCGCCGAGACCGAGACGCTGCAGGACTACTTCGAGGCCGGGGGGGCCGCCGCGACGATCAACGAAATTACCTTCGACGAGGTCGAGGCGCTGCGGCACCGGGACGACACGGCAGTGCTCGACGTGCGCTACCGATCGGAGTACGAGGACGGTCACGTGAACGGGGCCCTCAACGCCTCGTACACGCGCATGCCGGAGTACGCGGCGGACCTTCCGTCCGATGCGACGATGCTGGTGCACTGCCAGAGCGGCGCCCGCGCCGCCACGGCCGCGGCGTTTCTCCGCCGGGTTGGGCGCGACGTGAAGTACGTGAACGACGCCGTCGACGACTACCTGCGGAAGACGCGAGACGTAGAACAACCGAGCCAGGGATGATCCCAGACCGGGAGGACTTCGCACCGCGCGAGAGCATCGTTCTCGGGCGTCCGACCCGACGAGACTGAGAACGACAGGGGTCATGGACCCATTCCCGAACGGTATGTCCCTGCTGAACTGAGCCATTGGAGCGCTCCCGCCTTCGAACCCTGATGCTCCCATCCGGGTACGAGTAGACCGCGCAGTGTCGTTTCCTCGGGTCCGAAGGTCCACGTCGCCTTTCAAAACGAATCCATTCTGGCACGATCGACGGTACGAACAAACCCGCTTCATCCAGAACCCCCAATCTAGAGCGCCCGCCGTCCCGGGCCGTCCTTCCCTGGGGGTCGTGCTCCACGAAGGGCTCCACGGACTGGGCCACGTGCGGGGTGAGGCCACGTGGGACGACGTTCGGTTTGGCATGCACTGGAAGGCCCTCACGCCGTTTGCACAGTGCATGGTGCCGACTCGGGCGCGTGCCTACCGCATCGCGCTTGCCCTGCCGGGGCTCGTGCTGGGCGCAGTTCCCCTGGCGCTCGGCGTGTCGACGGGAATCTGGCTCGTCACATTCTTCGGCTTCCTGATGCTGGTGGCGGCGGCCGGCGACGTTCTTATCCTTTGGGTCCTGCGCGGCGTGCCGCCCCGTGCCTGGGTACAGGACCATCCCCGACAGGTGGGCTGCCTCGTCGTGGCCGGGGCCGAGAGTCCTTCCCCCGCGCCCGTCTCTGAAGACGACCTGCCGGACGACACGACGAACGGGGACGAGCTGTCGTTCATTCATCTCTTGGCGCTTGCGGCCCTCTCCGCCGTCTGTGCGGCCATCGGGTTTCTGATCGCGCTCGGCTAACCGGAGCTTCTCGATCAGTCTCTGTTCTTCACTGGAGGCGTTCGGCTCGTCGATTGTGGACACCATCCGTCGAGAAACCCCAAACGGGGACCCGTGCGGCGAATATGCGAGGATGACGATGTGGACGATCTAATCCTTGCCCATCATCCTCGCCATGCGTCCCCGACTCGCCGGAGGTCTCGTCCTTCTTCTCGTGCTTTTGCCTCTCGCGGCCGCCGCCCAGCCCGCCGTCGTAGAGGGGCAGGTGCTGGACGCGACGGGCGCCCCTGTGTCCTACGCCAACGTGCGCCTCGTGGGCTCGGCCGACGGCGCGGCAACGGACACAACGGGCCGCTTCCACTTTCGGACCCGGCAGCACGGAACCGTCACGCTGCGCGCCTCCGCGGTGGGGCACGAGACGGCCGAGCAAACCGTCCGCCTCGCCTCCGGCGACACGACCACGGTCCAGCTTGCGCTCTCGTCTTCGCAGGTGCAGCTCGACGAAGCGGTGGTCACAGGGACCTACTCGACAGGCCCGAGCGAAACCACGACCCTCGATCCCACGGAGGCGGTCACGACGCCCGGCGCCTGTGGGCGGGACTTTTGGGGCGGTGCCGCCCTTCCTCGTCGACGGCACGCAGTTTTCGATGGGCGGCTTCTCCGCCGAGTACGGGAATGCCCTCTCCGGCGTCCTGGCAATGGAGTCGCAGGACCGGCCCACGCAGGCCCGGCAGTACCTCAACCTGGGCCTGGCCGCCGCCTCCCTCTCCATCGACCAGCCCCTCATCGAAGATGAACTGGGCATCCGCGTCTCCGGCAACCGCTCGTTCACCGGCATTCTCTTCCGGGTGAACGGCGAGCGGGACGATTATACCACGGTTCCTCAGGGGATAGACGGCAACGTGGGGCTCACCTGGGACTACAGTGACACTGGCCAACTCAAGTTCTTCGCGTTCGCCCGCCACAACCGCATCGGAGTGGAGACGACGGGAGGGGCGTATTCCGGGGTCTATCGGAGCGAGGAGACCAGTCAGCTCTACAACCTGCAGTGGACCGCTCAGGCCGGGGGATGGACGGTCGAGTCGAGCGCCTCGGGGAGCATCCACACTACGGAGAAAGGATTTGGGGCCCTCGACCTGACCCCGACGGATGCGTCCGCCAAGCTCCGCGTCGACGCGACGCGGACGACCGAAAACTGGACGGTCCGGACCGGGGGCACGGTCGAGCGTCGCCGGTATCAGTTCGAGGGCAGCGTTCCCACCCAACCGGACGTCGTGAGCCCAGGGGTCCCAACACGATCGGTCGAGGAGACGCTGTGGGCCACTCGTAGCGGCGGGTACGCCGAGCTCGTGTCGAGTGTGTTTTCTCCTCTCACCGCCCGCATTGGCGTCCGAACCGACCACCAGAGCCGAGCGGGCGGCCCGACCGTCGATCCGCGCGTAGCTCTATCCTGGCAATTCTCGTCCCATACCCGGCTTCGGGCGGCCTGGGGCCTCTACCACCAGTTTCCCGAGCTGGCCACCCACAGCGAACACCTCGGCGAGAATAGTCTCGACGCTCAGAGGGCCCAGCACGTCGTCCTCGGCCTTCGGCACGAGCGGGACGACCTGCTGCTGCGGGCCGAGGCCTACCACAAGCCGTACCGGGACCTCGTGGTCCGCACCGGCGACTCGCGCTTTGCCAACACCGGCACTGGATTTGCCCAGGGCGTCGATCTCTTCGCCAAGTACGGGGCCTTTCTCAAGACCCGGTTCAACGGATGGGCCTCCTACAGCCTCCTGCGCTCCCGTCGCACACAGGCCCGCGACCGGGGCCGCACGGTTCAGCTCGAACAGGGCCCGGCCCCCTTCGACCTCACCCACCAGATCACGGCCGTCGGGAGGGTGCGCGTGATCGACGGGATTCGCGTGGGCGGCACGTACCGGTACACGACCGGGCAGCCCTTTACGCCGGTCGTCGGCAGCGTGCAGCTCGGCTCGGGCGCATTCCTGCCGATCGACGGACCGGTGGGCAGCGAACGCCTTCCGGCCTACCACCGCCTCGACCTCCAGATGAGCTACTTCTGGCCCTTTAACCGACAGCAGAACGTCGTCGTCTACGCCGCTCTCAACAACGCGCTCGACCGCGCGAACGTCGTCGACGTGACCTATTCCCCCGACTATTCGGAGCGGCGGGACCGCACGACAGACTTCCGCCGATCCGTGTACGTCGGGCCTCACCCTCACCCTCTGAACGGTCTTCGGTCTGCTCGCGGCAACCACAGAGACCCACTCGTGACTCGTTGACTCATGACTCATAAACTCATGACTCATAAACTCATGACCGGGCTTGCCCTGCACCTCACCGCTTTGCTTCTACTCTCCCCCGGGAGCACCGCCCAGCCCGCGTCCGACCCGGCGCCCCCGCTGCTCCTCACGGACGCCCACCTCGTTAACCCAGCGACGAAGACGGTGCGGCGCGGCGCCCTTCGCATCGAGAGGGAGCGCATCGCCGCCGTGCTCGACGAGGCGCCCACCGACTCCCTGATCCTGAAGGGAAAAACCCTCCTTGAGGGCGGGACCAATCGCGGCTCGGTCGATTCCTTGAAGCAGGCCCGCGCCCTCTTTAAGCGGGCGACCGGCGTCGCCGAGCATCAGGCCCTCGCGCACTACTACGCCGCACTGGCCAATTATCGATTGAACAACCAATTCCCCGAGGACGCCGAAGACCGACGCGAGCCGGTCCTCAAAGACGCCATCGACCACTTGAAGCGGGCCGCAAAGATTGACTCGACGATGGCCGACGCCTGGGCCCTACTGGCCGGATGTTATGGGCAGAGGATGGGACTCGACCCCATGCGGGGCATGTCCCTGGGCCCGAAGTCCAGCGAGGCCATGGAGAAGGCGATGACGCTGGCCCCGAAGAACCCACGGGTCTGGATCATCGGTGGTACGCAGGACTACTTCACGCCCAGCATGTTTGGCGGGGACAAGGAACAGGCCCTCAAGAAGTTTAAGAAGGCCGCCCGCCTGGCCGAGCAAGAGTCGGTCAGTGACCCGCTGAAGCCCAACTGGGGCCACGCCGAGGCGCACGCCTGGATCGGAATCGCCCACATGAATGCCGAGCGGTACAACCAGGCCCGCACGGCGTTTGAGAAGGCCCTCGACGTTAATCCCGACTACGGCTGGGTGAAGTACGTCCTTCTGCCGAAGCTCGACAAGAAGACAGGGTAGCGCCCGCGCGTCGCCCGTTTCCACTCCCCCTCCCCTGTCATGGACGCGGCCCTTTCGATCCAATCACTTCGGAAAACCTACGGGTCCACCGTCGCCGTGGACGATTTGTCCCTCGAGGTGGAGTCGGGCGAGATCTTCGGCCTCATCGGCCCGAACGGGGCCGGCAAGACGACAACCGTCGAATGCCTGCTCGGCCTCCGCCGGCCCGACGCGGGATCCGTACAGGTGCTCGGCATGACTCCCCAGGACAACCCTCCCGACCTCACCCACCGGGTCGGGGCGCAGCTTCAGGATGCCGCCCTGCCGTCGCGGATCACCGTAGCGGAAGCCCTCAAGTTGTTCGGGAGCTTCTATTCCAAAACGCGGGACCCGGACGCCCTGCTCGACCGCTGGGGCCTGGCCGACGAGCGCACCACGGCGTTCGAGGACCTCTCGGGCGGGCAGCAGCAGCGTCTCTTCGTCATCCTCGCCTTTCTGCACGATCCCGACCTGGTGGTGCTCGACGAGATCTCGACCGGGCTCGACCCGGAGGCCCGCCGCGATACGCGCGATCTTGTCCGCGAGCTGCGGGCCGACGGCACTACCGTCGTCCTCGTCACCCACTTCATGGACGAGGCGCAGGCGCTCTGCGACCGGGTGGCCCTGCTGCACGAGGGCCGCTGCGTAGCGCTCGATGCGCCAGCGGCCCTCATCGACCGGCTTGACGCGCCCTACCGGGTGCGGTTTGCCGCCCCGCCCGCCTTCGACCCGGCGCCCCTCCGCGACGCAGACGGTGTGACGGCCACCCTGGAGGACGTCTTCCTCACCATCGCCAACGATCTCTCATCCACACAGGTCCAGGCTGAAGCTTTACATCCAGAAAAGGAGCCCTCATGACTCATCAACTCATGACCGGAGGCAGCCCCCGTTTCTTCTCCAGCACCTCCATCCAAGCTCTCCCAACCCGATGAAGGCCTTCCTCACCCTCACCTGGACCGAAACGAAGCTCTTCCTCCGCGAGCCGATGGCCACGTTCTTCACCGTGGCGTTCCCCCTGCTCCTGTTGTTCGCGTTCGGGGCCATCTTCGGCAACGATCCCGGATCTGCACCCGGCGAGGTGGGCTACACCACGTACGCCCTCCCCGGCTACGTGGCCCTCACGATCGGCTCACTCGGCCTTCTCGGCCTGCCCACCGCGTTGGCCGTCTACCGCGATCAGGGCATCCTGCGGCGATTTCGGGTCACGCCGCTCCGGCCTGCGGCGGTACTGGGGGCCCAGGCCGTCGTTCATCTCGTCATGCTGATTGCGAGTACCCTCCTCCTCGCGGGCGCTGCGCTGTGGGCGTTCAGGGTGCCGCTGCCGGAGCGTCTTCTCCTGACCCTCGGCGCCCTGCTGCTCGCCGGACTCAGCTTCCTGGCCGTCGGGTTCCTCCTGGGCGCCGTCCTCCCGACGGTGCGGGCAGCCCAGGCGGTGGGCAACGCGCTCTTTTTTCCGATGCTCTTCCTGTCGGGCGCGGCCATCCCGCAGTTCCTGTTTCCTGAGTGGCTGAAGACCGCAAGCCTGGCCCTCCCTCTCACGCACACCACACACCTCCTGCAGGCCGCCTGGCTGCAGGGCCAGTGGAACGGATTCTCGTCGCTCGTGCTCGTCGGGATGGGCGCGGTCAGTGCCGGTCTAGCGGCCGCTGTCTTCCGGTGGACGTGACCGCTCCTAGGCCTCGCTCTTTCCCTCTTGCTCTCATCAACGGTGTCTCCTGACACGACCCCGCCATGCAACGCGGCTCCGGCACGCTCACCGCGGCTCTCAACACGACCCCGTCCCTCCCCAAGCCACGGATCACGTGGACGGGTGTGGGCATCACGACCGGCCTTTGGGTGCTCTACACCGTGCTGTTGTCAGCCGTCATCACGCAGGCCGAGGGCGCCCCGTTCGTCGGAGTGCTGATCGGACAGTCGCTCGAGAGTCTGATCATGGCGCTCGCGAGCCTCCCAATTTGGTGGCTCGTCGTTCGAGAAATGGATACAATGCACTGGGGCTGGATCCTGGCGGCCCATCTCGTCCTCGCTCCGCTCTACACGTGGGGCACGGTGGAGGCGTTCATCGGTACCGCCCGGCTGGGCGCGCCCGAGGGCACCGCCGAAACCCTGGTGAGCCGCTATCCATGGCTCCTCGTGACACACGCCACACTGTACATCATCCAGTTTGCCATCTACCACCTCGTCCGCAACGTCCAGCGCCTCCGCCTTAAGGAGCAACAGGCCACCGAGTTGCTGGCCACCGCCCGGGAGCAGGAGCTTGCTGCGCTGAAGGCGCAGGTCAATCCCCACTTTTTGTTCAACACCCTGAACTCGATCAGCGCCACCCTCAAGCGGGATCCCGAACAGGCCCGAGAGATGATTGCGAAGCTGTCCGGCATGATGCGCTACGCCCTCGACGGCTCGGACCGCGACCACGTCCCGCTCCGCGACGAAATCGACTTTACGCGCCGGTATCTCGACCTGGAGCACCACCGCTTTTCGGACCGACTGACGGCCGAGGTCGAGATTAACGCCGACGAAAACACGCTCGACACGCCGGTGCCGCCGATGGTCCTGCAGCCGCTCGTGGAAAACGCGCTGCGCCACGGCATTGCGCCGAGCGAAGAAGGCGGGACCGTCACCGTTGAGGTCACCGCCGAGAACGACCGGCTCGATGTGCGCGTGGAGGACACCGGCGTGGGTCCCGGAGACGAGGATCCGCTTTCAGTCTCGGACGACAGCACCGGCCTCGCCAACACCGACACGCGCCTCCAGCACACCTATGGCCCGGACGCCGCCCTCCACACCGCTGAAAACGACCCGACCGGCTTCACCGTCTGGTTCTCCATCCCCAGAGAAGACACCGCCGGCTCCTAACCTCCCGCATCTCCAACCTTCCAACCTTCAACCCAAACCAGTGAGAGCCCTGATCGTCGACGACGAACCGCCCGCCCGCAATCTCATCCTGGAGTACCTAGAGGACGTGGACCGCATCACCCCCATCGGCGAATGCACAAACGGTCGGGAGGCCATTGAGGCCATCAACGAGACGGCCCCGGATCTCGTCTTCCTCGACGTGCAGATGCCGGGCCTCGACGGCTTCGACGTGCTGGAGCGGATCGATGTGCTGCCCGACATTATCTTCTCCACCGCCTACGACGAGTACGCAATCGAGGCCTTCGACGCGGGGGCGGTCGACTACCTCCTGAAGCCGTACAGCAAGGCTCGCTTCCGGAAGGCCGTGGAGCGGGCGCTGGAGCGCCACGATCAGGACGACGACGAATACGGCGACCGCCTCGCGGCGCTGCTCCAGGAAGCGAAGGGCAGCGACGAAGACACCCCCGAGCGGCTCTACGTGCGCCACGGGGACAAAATCATTCCCGTCGATCCCGCCGACATCCGCTGGATCGAGGCCGCGGGCGATTACTCGGAGCTCCATACGGACGCGAAGACGTACCTCTCGTCCATGGGCATCGGCGACCTGGAGGAGCGACTCGATCCGGCGCGGTTCATGCGCGTCCACCGCTCCCACATCCTCGCCTTTCCCGCCATCGACCATCTCTACAGCGACGGCTCGGGCGGGTACAAGGCCGTCCTCGACGACGGCACCAAGGTGCGGGTGAGCCGCTCCTACGCGTCGGAGATCCGCGACCGGCTCGTGTAGCGGCCTACCCGAACCGGCTCAGGATTCGCTCGACGCGACCCGCGTAGCCCCCGCCGAAAAGGT
>PXSX01000213.1 GCA_003022655.1 Bacteroidetes bacterium QH_1_64_81
CTCCGCGCCGGAGGGTATCGGCCACCGGCACGGCCAGCGCCGCCGCGCCTGCAGTCCGGACTTCCTGCACGACTTCTTGGACCTGAGCGGCGGAGACGAACGGCCGGGCAGCGTCGTGAACGAGCACGACTTCGACCCGATCAGGGACGCCGCGAAGGGCGTGGCGCACGGATGCCTGGCGGTGCTGGCCCCCACTCACGACGGCCGTACGTGCACTGAGCCTCTCAGTATGGAGCCGATCGGTGACGTCGGGCACCTCCGCCTCCGGCACCGCCACCACAATGTGACCCACCATCGGGTGCTGCTCAAACAGCAGGAGCACCTGCACGAGCAGCGGGCGCTCGCCGAGCATCCGGAATTGCTTGGGAGTTCCCCCCATCCGACGCCCCCGACCGGCCGCCGGGACCACGACGGCAACCTCCCTCGCATTGGCGGCAGGAGTTGGGGCGTCCATGCTGGCTGTGAGGGACGGGCGTGGAACGGGCTGGGGACATTCCCCCGCACCGCAGCCGACAGCCCGTCTATTTGATGAAGAGCGCGTCACCAAAGGCAAAGAGCTGATATTCCTCCTCAAAGGCCTCCTCGTAGGCCTCGAAGAGAAAGTCGTACCCCGCGAACGCCGCCCCCATCATCATCAGGGTGCTCTCGGGACGGTGGAAGTTCGTGATCAGACGCTCCACGATTTTAAACTCGTACTCGGGGTAGACGAACAGGTCGGTCCAACTATGGTCCGGCTTGAGGGTCTCGTCGGCCGAGAGACTCGATTCCAGCGCGCGCACGACGGTGGTGTCACAGGCGGTGACCGTGTTCTGGTCGGACTGCAGGGCCCGATTCACCGCCTCCGCAGTTTCCTCGGGAATGTGGTACTCCTCTGAGTCCGTCCGATGCTTCGACAGGTCCTCCACGTCGACGGGCTTGGACTTGCCCCGACCGATGTGCAGGGTAATGGGCACCACGTGAACTCCTTTCTCCTCCAGCCGACCGAGGAGCTCTTCTGTAAAGTGAAGAGCGGTTGCTGGAGCGGCGACGGCCCCGCGATTTTCGGCAAACATCGTCTGGTAGCGCTCGCGGTCTTCCTCTTCCACCTCCCGGTCGATGTAGGGAGGCAGGGGCGTCTCGCCAATGTCCCGGATTTTCTGGTAGAGGGCTTCGTTCACGTCATCGAACGAAAACCGAATGGTCCGCCCGCGCGAGGTCGTATTGTCGATGACCTCGGCGGTCAGGTCGTCGTCGAAGTAGAGCTTGTTGCCGATCCGAATCTTACGGGCCGGGTCGACGACCACGTCCCAGAGCCGACTTTCCGGGTTGAGCTCCCGAAGCAAGAAAACCTGGATGTCCGCCCCGGTCTTCTGTTTCTGTCCGTACAGGCGGGCCGGATACACTTTTGTGTCGTTCACGACCAGCACGTCCCCCTCCGAGAAGTATTCAGGGAGATCCCGGAACTGCTTGTCGTGGTTGATGGAATGCGAGTCCCGATCGACGACCATCATCCGGCACGAGTCGGGCGGGTCGGCCGGGAATTCTGCAATGAGCTCTTCGGGGTATTCATAGCTGAATTCCGAGCGTTTCATGTACGATCGTCAGTCGGGCGAACGATGAAGAGAACGAGCACGCGGACCCGCGAAAGAGATTCTCGGGCAGGAGTGAGGAGAGACAGCCACCTCATACTGGTCCTACTACACTCTGGTTCAGGGCTGGATGATCCGGCTCCACAGGGACTTCCTACACGGGGGAAGACTCGGTCGCCTGAAGCCACTGTCGCTCCCAATCCGCCACGGGGGGATCGAGGTGGAGCTGTTCGGGATGGAGAACGCCAGCCAGCACCTCGATGGCCCGGTACAGCCGCGGGCCAGGGCGGTTGAAGTAAGCGTTACCATCGAGCAGGACCACCTGCTGGGTCTGGACGGCGGAAAGATCGTTCCACCCGGGCTGCTCGGTCAGGTAGTGCAGATCGCGGCGCGTCTCTTCGATCGTGAAGCCGCACGGCATGAGGGCGAGAACGTCCGGGTCGGCGTCACGCAGATCGGCCCACTCCATCGGCTGGGTGGGCTCCCCGGCCGTGCCGAGCACCGCCCGTCCCCCGGCCATTTCCACTACGTCGGGCATCCAGTGGCCCGCCACCATGAGCGGCTCCAACCACTCCACACAGGCGACGGATGGGAGCGACTGTGGGTTCGTCGTGCGATCCACGCCGATCTGATTCCGCAACACGCGGAGGCCAGTCTCCAGGTTGGCGATGACTTCCATTGCACGGTCCATCACATCCATGGCCCCGGCAAGTCGGAGGGCCTCGTCGAGCACCTCCTTGAGCGTCTGCGGACGCATCGACACCACCTCCGGCCCCGCGCCGGTCCAGTCCGCGAGCCGTTCCTCCAACTCCGGCAGGCTCACGGCGCAGACCTCACACTGGTCCTGCGTCACAATGAGGTCCGGCTCTAGTCCCCGGAGCCGCTCCAGGTCTACCTCGTAGAGACTGAGCCCCTCCTGCAACTGCCCCTGCACCGCTTCGTCGATGGCCGCCGAGTCGCCGTCGGACTCGTAAGTGGGCGCCGTGACCACCGGCACGTCCTGAACCCCCTCGGGGTAGCCACACTCGTGCGAGCGGCCCACGAGATGCTCCTGGCCCCCAAACATGCAGACCCACTCCGTCGCGGCGGGCAACAGCGAGACAATGCGCATGGGGCGAGTTCGGAGTTTGGAGTTCGGGATTTGGGGGACCGTGGGAGAACCGAAGTCGCTTCCCCCCTCCACATTCCAAATTCCACACTCGTCACCGGATCGGCGGGCGGCGGGTATGGATGTCGGTCTCCTGCTGCACGGCGTGGGCGAGCGTGAGGGCCGTGTGGTCCCGGTACAGCGGCGCCACGAAGCTGATGCTCCCGGGCTGGCGCCGCACGTCCGGCCCCTCTTCCACCGGCCGAAGGGCGTTGGGAAGACACACGCATGGGTGCCCGGTGAGGTTCGTAATGCCCAGGGTATTGCCGCCGAAGCTGGGGCTGACCAGCACGTCCAGATCCTGCATGACAGCGTGGGCCTGCTCCATGAGGTCGACCCGCAGGCGATCCATCTGTACGTGCTCTACGGCCGGCACGAACCGGGCGGTGCGGAAGACATTGGGCCAGGTGTCCTCCCCCTGGCGCACCATCTTATCGATGCCCCCGGAGCGCGTGATCTCGTCGAAGGCCGCGGCCGCCTCCACGTCGAGCGTGTTGAGGAGCGCGTCCACCGGCACCTCGACATCCCAGGCCACCGGCTCCAGGTCCACGCCCAGCCCGCGGAGGACATCGAGCGTCTCCTGATCGGCCGCCTGATTGTCGTAGTCCTCCTCGAACGCCCCCTTCAGGTACCCAACCCGCAGCGATTCGGGCGCTTGCTCCGCGTCAAACGGAAACGGCACGTCCACCGAGGCGGGGTCCTGGGGGTCGGCCCCGCGGATCGCGTCGTACACCAGCGCGCAGTCGAGGGCCGTATGCGCAATTGGGCCCAGCTTGTCCATGGTCCAGGAGAGGGCCATGGCGCCGTGGCGGCCGACGGCGCCGAAGGTGGGCCGGTGCCCCGTAACGCCGCATCGGGTCGAGGGCGAGACGATGGAGCCGAGCGTCTCGGACCCGATGGCGAACGGGACGCAGCCCGCGGAGACGGCCGCGGCCGGCCCCGCGGAGGAGCCGCTGGAGCCCTGATCGAGATTCCAGGGGTTCTTGGTGGTGGCGTCGTACCACACGTCGCCCCATGCCAGTGCCCCGAGCGACAACTTCGCCACGAGCACGGCCCCCGCGTCGTCGAGCCTGTTGACCACCGTCGCCGTCTCGTCAATGCGCTGCTCCTGCCTCGTCGGCCCGCCGGGCGGCTTCGAGGGCCCGCTCCTCGGTGTACGAAATAACCGCGTGCAGCTGGTCGTCGTGCTGGCGGAGCCGTTCGAGGGCGAGCTCCGTCAGCTCCACGCTGGTCACCTGCCGGGACCGGAGCAGCCGGGCGAGCTCAGAGACAGAACTAAACGCAAGGTCTTCGTTGGAAGCAGGCCGGTCGACGGGCGGAAGCGGTACGTCCGCGCCGTCCTCAGATGGCGGCACGTCCGGAATCTCAGCGCCGCTCCGGCGCGGGTCGAACGTCGTGGCCGGCGCCCGCGTATTCGGGAGATCCTGCTCCCGCATCGACTTGTACTGATCCAGATTTTCGTTCAGATTCTCCACCAGCAATTCCCGCTCGTCGGACGAGAAGGAGAGTCCTGCGATGGTCTCGGCGGCGGCGACGTGCTCGGTCGTGATGGGCGACTCGTCCTCTTTCTCGGCTACCTGCGCGTAGAGGGCGCCCGGAAAGAGGCCGCTCAGGCCCGCGGCGGAACAGGCTTCCAAAAACTGGCGACGGTCAACGGGCATGGTGCTGGGCGAA
>PXSX01000214.1 GCA_003022655.1 Bacteroidetes bacterium QH_1_64_81
GTCGGACGACGATTTCAAGACCCTGAAGAGTGACCAGCGTGTCCAGTTTGAGATGAACGACGGACCGAAGGGCCTGCACGCCCTAGACGTCGTGGCCCTTGACCAGGAGAACGCTGATGCACAGGATGACGAAGAGGGGGGCGGGATTTCCCCCTCCGACGTTGATCCCACGGCGCAGGTCGACCCCTCTCCATCCGGGAGCGAATCCTCCCCGGGCGCCTCGTGGTAGTTGAAGCGTCCGTTTTTTCTCCTCCGACTTCTCGACGTTGTGAGCGAGGTGTACCCGGAATCTCTCTCGATCGAGCAGGACCATCTCTCTCGGCAGCTCGACGACGCGGTGCTCCGACGGGGGATTCGCCACGTGCTGGCGGCGGAAGGGGCGACGCTGGTCCACCTGAGCGTGGTGCTCACCGGTCACGAGACGGTCCGCCGCCTGAACCGGTCCTACCTTGACCACGATTACAACACCGACGTTCTCTCCTTTTCCTTCCGAGACGGGCCGGAGCTTGCCGGCATTGAGGCAGATGAGAGTGCGGTGGAAGGAGAAATATACGTAGATCTGGACACGGCCGCCGAACGCCACGAGGAGTTCAATACGTCGTTTGAGCGCGAGGCTTACCGGTACGTCATCCATGGCCTCCTCCACCTCCTCGGGTACGACGACGCGACCGAGGCGGGGCAAGACACGATGCGCGAGAAAGAAGACCAGTACCTCAACGCCGTTGTCTCCAAGTCCGATTCATGACGAACGCCGCGGTCTGCCCTCTTCGGGTTCGTCCTCTCGGCGACGGATCGTCGTTCGCGACGGCTCGGCCCGCGTTCTACGAGAACGTCCTCTCCCCCACGTCCCATTCCAGCAATCGCATCGTGGCGTAGGCTGCGTGATTGAGCCGTCACTCAGGGCAAAGCGTCGGATTGCCTTCAGCCTTCCTCCTGGGTCGGAGTTCGTGGAAACATCTCCCCACGATACAGAATGAGAGAGCATCCGTGATCGCCGCGGGACGGGTGCGGGGGTCGTCCTTTTCTATCAACAAACCCGGAGCGACACCTTATGGCTTTTCAGACCCAGATCACAACGCGTCACGTAGACGTGAGCGACCGCGTTCACGAGTACGCGCGAAATCGAACGGCAAAGCTGGAGCAGTTCTACGACGGAATTACCAGTGCGCACGTCATTCTCGGGGAAGACAACTCTCCAGCCGAGAACAAAACCGCCACCATCACCATCGACGTTTACCAGAAACGCCTCTCGGCTGAGGACGCGGCGAGCGACCACGAGGAGGCCATTAACCTCTGTGTCGATCACCTGCGCCGCCAGCTCGAGAAATACAAATCGAAACTGCGCAGCACGGACAAGGACACCCACCGATAGATGTCGGTTGCGGATTTTGAGTTGAGGGTTAGGGGGGTACCACTTTCAAACTCTCAACCCTCAAACCCAGCCTACGCCATCTCGTGGAGGGGCTCCACGACCTTTTTGACCGTGTCCGCGCTTGACATGATGTAGAAGTGCATGCAGGGAACGCCCGCCTCCATCAGCTCCCGCGTCTGGCGGATGGCCCAGTCCACGCCAATGTTTTCCACGTCATCGGGATCGGCGGCATCCACCTCGGCGGCAAGCTCCTCGGGAATCTCCGTATGAAAATACTTTGGCAGGAGGCGGAGATGCCGCTTCCGCTTTAGAATCTTGATGCCGGGCACGATGGGCACGTCGATCCCGACCTCCCGGCACTTGTCGACGAAATTGAAGAAGTACTCGTTGTCGAAGAACATCTGCGTCACGATGTAATCGGCCCCGGCGTCCACCTTTTCCTTCAGCCGCATAATGTCCCACGCCAGATTCGGGGCCTCGAAGTGCGTTTCCGGATAGCCCCCCACCCCCACGCAGAAGTCCGTCGGCTCGGCGTTCATCATGTCCTCCAGGTACGTCCCCTGATTCATGTCCTGAATCTGCCGGACGAGATCGACGGCCTGCTCGTTGCGGGAGCGATTTCCTGAGATGGATTTCTCGTAGCCCTTGTCGTCCCCCCGAATGGCGAGTACGTTCTCGACCCCCAGGTAATTCAGCTCAATGAGGGCGTCCTCCGTTTCCTCACGGGTAAATCCCTTGCACAAGAGGTGCGGGACCGTGTCGATGCCGAAGCGCGCCTCGATGGCGGCACAGAGGCCAATCGTCCCCGGCCGCTTTCGCTTCACGCACCGCTGCCACGTCCCGTCGTCCTGCTGTTTGTACTCGACCTCCGCCGAGTGGCTGGTGACGTCGATGAAGGGGGGGTCGAAAGGCATCAGCTCTTCGACCACGCGAAGGATCTGATCTGCGGAGCCCCCTCGTTTGGGGGGAATAATCTCGTAGGAAATGAGCGGCTCTGATGCCTGATCAAAATGCTCGGCAACCTTCATGCGAGGCGTGACATTCGTTGGGGAATTTGCTTGGTTGTGGCCGGGCGCGAAAACACCACCCATCATACTTTCCAAAATCAAGGGTGTTCGATGCTTGGACTTGTCTTTGCGACTCCGGAAGAAGCGGCTCCGTTCATCGAGCAGCACGCCGGGGGGCGGCCCGACGAGTTGGAAGAGGGCCAGCCCATGGAGGTCGGGGAGGTGCTCGTCGTCGTGACCGGGCCGGGAAAAATTAAAGCGACGCTCGGGACGGAGCGATTTCTCCGGCAGTACGACCTGGACACCCTCGTGCACGCGGGCGGCGCAACGGCTTTGACAGACGAGGTCGACCTCGGAACGCTGGTGGGCGTGACCTTTGTTCTCGAGGGCGATCGGGTGGCGCTGGACGCCCCGGCCTATCCCCGTATGCCCCTCGACCGTCCCGGCGACCTGTCGACCGAGGGGACCCTCGTTTCGCAGGATCACACGAGCACAGACGCGGACGAGCAGAGCTACTGGGAGCGGCTCGCGGACGTGCGGGACGACACTGGCTACGCCGTGGCATACGTGGCCGCCCAGCACGGCACCTCATGCCACATCGTGAAGGGAATTACCGACCGGGTGGGAGCCGAGGTCGATCCGGCCCAGCAGAAAACGGTGCACGCCGCCGTCGCAGCGTTTCTCCGGCGGCAGCTGGAGACCATCGCCGAAGAGTCAAGCTCATGACTCCTGGGGACACGAACAGGCCGTGATCAATTGCGGCGCGCCCACAGGTTCTCGTGCCACGACTCGGGGATCCCGTCCGACCGGCCCCACACGTAGCCCCGCTGGTGACTCAGCATACGCTGCTTCCGTCGTCGGTCGGCCCGAATCTCTCGAACGCCCACCGACACCGGCTCGCCCCGCGCCGTGGCTTCCTCGCGCTGAACCACGAGGTGCTCTTCGAAGGGACGTGGCTGATCGGGATTGTAGAGCCGGTACACCATGGTGCCGGCCCAGACGAGCAATGCGAAGAAGGTGAGCCCGACGAGTCCAGCGAACAAGAAAAACATTGTGCGCGGCGGAGGCGGCCACGAGTCATCGAAATGGGATCGGGGATCGAAGGACTCATCCCCGGGTCAATGCACCGCTACGTAGTACCTCGAAGATCCCAGAAAGTTCTGTCTGTCGTCTCTCCCATTTCGGGGCATTACCGTCGCGTTCAAGTCAGGACCCCCCGTCCGACGGCAGGCTGGCCCCGCGATTCTGATCGGGGTAGTCCCCGGGCGCGATTCTCAAAGACTCCGCCGGAATTGAGTCCTGCGCGGCACGCTCCTGCTGAGCCTGCATCTCCTGAATCGTCTGCGAACTTACGTTCCCGAGATCTCCAATAAAGGCCATGTCCTGCAGGGTGCATGAAGAAGAGCACAACCAGGCTCGCCTTCCCCCCCGCAATTCCAATGGCCACTGGAATGTTGAGCGGACCGAGAGGCACGTAGGCCACCGCCACGGTCAGGATGGTCAAGACAATGAGTCCCCCAAACACCTGCAGGAGGAGGGACCTAGGAACGATGTGTGGACCGTCGTGCGCCATTACAACGTCGTGAGCGTACTGATTTAGCTCGAAGTGTCGGGCCGGATGTCAGTGTTCAAAATGGTGATGGCGTGTGTGAAACGTGACTTGCGAAGGCTCCTCCCACGTCCTCTGACACTCACGCATCACTCTTCACGCATCACGCACAGCAACCAGGGTGAGAACTCCCGGACGGGCGTTAAACGAGATAGAGCAGCGGAAAGAGGAAAATCCAGATGATGTCGACGAGGTGCCAGTAGAGCCCCGTCAGCTCCACGGGCGTGTACCATTC
>PXSX01000215.1 GCA_003022655.1 Bacteroidetes bacterium QH_1_64_81
AAGTTGCGCACGCCGAATGCCACGAACGCCGCGTCGAAGGAGGCGTCCGCGAACGGCAGATCAGCGGCATCTGCTTTTCGGAGCGAGATTCGTGGGGAAAGGCCCTTCTGCTCAATCTTCGCCCGCCCGCGGTCCAGCATCTCGGTGGAGAGGTCGATCCCAATCGTTTCGCGGGGATGGAGCGTGCGCTCAATCTTGATCGCCAGGTCGGCCGTCCCCGTCGCCACGTCCAGCACCCGCCGCGGCTGCTCGTCGCTCAGCATCCGCACGGCTCGCGAGCGCCAGTACCGGTCGATGCCGGCGCTGAGGACGCGGTTGAGAAGGTCGTATCGCGGGGCCACGGCGTCGAACATCTCTTCGATCGCCTCAGCCTTGCCGTCGACCTCGCCGATGGGAGGATGATTCGTAGTCATGGAATATTGCGTATTGCGTATTTCGTAATGTGGGCAGGAGAGTTACGCACTACGCACCACGCAATACGCACTACGCAATACGGCATCAGTGACGAGCAGACGGTCGCGGACGACAGGCAACCGACGGGAGGTAGGTGCTCTCAACTCAGAATCTGCGTCAGCTTCAGCAGGTCGTAGTCAATCGATTTGCGCCGACCGTAGACGTTGTCCAGGGGCGTAAGCTTGAGCTCCCCGTTCGCGATGCCGACCATCACGTCGGAGTGGCCCTCGAGCAGCGACTCTACGGCCCCGACGCCCAGGCGGCTCGCCAGGACCCGGTCGCTGGCCGTGGGTGCTCCACCGCGCTGCGTGTGCCCGAGGATGGCCGACCGGAGTTCGATGTCGGAGAATTCCGGGTCCTCGCGCAAGGCCTGCTCGATGCCCTGTGCGCCGCCGAGTTCGTCCCCCTCGGCCACTACGACGATCGTAGACCGGCGCTGAGCGGTCATGAGGGAGAGGATGCGCTCTTTCACCATGCCCATCTCCGTGATGGTTTCGGGGATCAAAATCAGCTCAGCGCCGCCTCCGATCCCACAGTTGAGTGCAATGAAGCCGGCGTCCCGGCCCATCACCTCGATGAGGAAGAGCCGGTTGTGGGCGTCGGCCGTGTCACGAATCCGGTCGATGTTTTCGATGGCCGTGTTCAGGGCCGTGTCGTACCCAATGGTTTGATCGGTGCCGTAGAGGTCATTGTCGATGGTGCCGGGACAGCCCACGACGGCGAATCCGTGCTCGTCGCAGAGCTTAGACGCCCCCCGGAACGTGCCGTCCCCTCCGATGGCTACCAGCGCGTCGATGTCCTGATCGTGGAGGTGAGCGGCGGCTTGCTGACGCCCCTCTTCAGTCATAAAGGCGTCGGAGCGGGCGCTCTTGAGGATGGTGCCCCCCATCTGCATGATGTTCGACACCGACCGGCGCTCCATCTCCACCAGATCGCCCTCGCGGACGACGGCGCGCAGGCAGGCATTCATGCCGGGCGAGTCGCCGCCACTGGTGTATACGCCGAGGCGCTCGATCTCCTGCATGGTCGATCGAAAATCGGTGAGCGTGCAATGAGCAGCGAACGCGGACGCCCACAAGACAGGGCCAACACCGCCTGGGAGCATCGGGGCGAAAAAAGTCCACGGAACCCGGGGATCGCGTCCCTGTCCAGGCCCCGCGGGTCCGGCCGCACAGATTGTGCACCGGCCAAAACAATGGCCGTCAGCGGGTGAACTGAGGACGCGCCACTACCATACCGATCTGACGATCAATCGTCTGAACATATTGTTGAAGATCGGGCGAAACCATGACCCCGTCGGAGAGCGACGCGTGGAGCAGCCCCTTCGTCTCTGCGTCGTCGGGGGCGTACACGAGGCCGGTGTGCGCCACGTCGAGCCCGTCGATTGGGGACACGAGGGCGACGATGTCGCCGGCCTGGAGCTGGTCGTAGACGGCGCGGATGGAGTCCTGGGGGACGTATCGCACCGGATCGTTCTGGTGCCGCGTCTGCAGGCGGCTCTCCATGGTCCGGATGCAGGCAAAGAGGCTGTCGTTCGTAGCGAAGCGGTCATATGCCGACCGATGGGTACTCATGAAATCGAGCGTATCCCGGAGAGGGCGTCCGTTTAGCTCGGCCCCCAGTCGACGCATGAGGCCGCGGTTCGCGTTGTTGGCCAGCCACTCCGTGAAATAGTGGAGGCGCCCGCAGTAGCCCACCGGGCCGCCGTCGCGGTAGCGCTGCTCGGCGAGGCGACGGGCGAAGCCGGCGTAGGTCGAGTCGGCGGCCTCTGCGCTGCGGGCCAGGGCCAGCGCGGTTTCTACGAACGTCACGCAGTCGAACCCATCGAACCGAGCGACGAGCGTCTCGGTCGGAGGCTGGTCGAGCGTGCCCGCGAGATACGGTCGACCCCGAAAGTGTAGCCCGATCGTCTGCATGAGGGCCCCGATCGATTCGGTCTCGTCTCGGTGCGACAATGCTTCCGTCATCGCTGCCTCAAAGCGTGCGGCGGTGGTGTCGGGTGGGGAGAGCACGCTGTCCCGGAGGGCAGGGGCCGGATCGGCCTGGCTCTCGGGGGCATTTGGGGCCGCATCCGAGGCGGGCCGGCACCCGCTCAGCAGAGCCGGGGCGACGAGAAGGCCTACCAGCACGGCGAGAATGGGCGTCGGGCGCGGACGCATGGGATCAAGATCAGGGAGCAGGCGGTCTACGGCCTCGTTTCACCCATTTGGAGCCGACTCGTTTCCAAGGGGGGCGGGCGACGCGGCGGAGAAGGCATCCACCGGCGTATCGAGATCCGCCGCCTCCGCGTCGGAGAGGGGCCACCAGGTCGAGTCCGCCTCCAGAGCGTGGGCGAGCTTCCGTTTGAACGCGGCGCGGGGAATTTCCGTCACGCCGAAGCGTTCGAGGTGCTCGGTCGAATACTGCGTGTCGAGCAGCGTAAAGCCGCCCGCCCGAAGCTGGCGTACGAGGTGGACGAGCGCCACTTTCGAGGCGTTACTGACGCGGTAGAACATCGACTCGCCGTAGAACGCCCCCTTCAGCGCCATGCCGTAGAGCCCGCCGGCCAGCTCCTCGTCCTGCCAGCACTCCACGCTGTGGGCGTACCCCCGCTCGTGCAGTTCGGTGTAAACCCGGATGATGCGGGGTGTAATCCACGTCCGAGTCCGGTCCGCGCAGGCGCGAATGACAGTCTCGAACGCGCGGTCGGCAGTCACCGAAAACTCGCGGTTGCGGACCCGTCGGCGGAGGTTGTGCGGCGCGTGAAATTCGGCGAGCGGGACGTGGGCTCGGGGATTCGGGGCGTGCCAGCGCACAGCGCCGGTGTTCTCGTCGCCCATCGGGAAGATGCCATTGGCGTAGGTGCGCAGGAGCAGCTCGGGCGTGAGCGTCAGGTCGTCGGGCATTTTCTGCGTACGGGCGTATGGGCGTTTGGGCGTGGCGCTCCAAGACACGGAAGCGCGGATGTATGAAGGTGGGGCAGTGTCTTTTGAACGTCCAGAGCTTTCAAGCCCCCGGAGCCTCCACGGTCTGGATAAAACTATGCCCGTAGGTGCGAGTTTGTGTCGTGCGTTTGCGCCGCTTCTCCTCAAAACGATGAGCTCCTCATGGACGCGCCCGACGGACAGGTCTATCGCGCGCTCGTTGATGATCGTGAATTCGACATTACCATTCAGGACAACCAGCTGGTCGTCAACGGGCAGGCGAAGGACTACACCTTCGAGGTGCTGCGAGAGGGCTACGTGTCGTTGATCGTGGACGGGCAAAGCACTTCCGTTTCCGTGGAGCCGGTCGGGAGCGACACCCTGCGCGTGACGATCGACGGGCGGCGCACAGACGTACAGGTGAAGGACGAGCGCGACCTGCTGGTCGAAGAGTTCGGGCTCGGCGAAGATGCCGCCGCGGGGGGCGAAGTGCGAGCCCCCATGCCCGGCCTCGTGCTGGAGGTGCTCGTGGAGGAGGGCGACGAGGTGGCGGCCGATCAGGGACTTCTGGTGCTGGAGGCCATGAAGATGGAAAATGAGCTGAAAGCGCCCTCCGGTGGTGTCGTGACGACCATCCACGCCGCAAGCGGCGACGCCGTGGACAAGGAGGCGTTGCTCATCGAAATTGAAGCAGCGTGACCCCCACCGAAGGCGCTCGTTCCTCCATGGCCCCCTCCGCCACCACTCTCGTTACGGGCGCGACCGGCTTTATCGGCTCCGTCCTCACAAAGCAACTCCTCGACGCAGGGGCCGACGTCCGCATCCTCCGCCGCGACACCTCCTCGCTCGAGCTGCTGGGGAAGTACGCCGAGCGCGTGGAGCACGTGGTGGGCGACCTCACCCGCGCCCGAAGCCTGTACGATGCCATGCAGGGTATCGATCGGGTGTACCACGTGGCGGCCAAGGTCGGCTTTGCGCCGGGAGAGCAGGAGGCCCTCCGCCGGGTCAACGCCGACGGCACGGCCAACGTCGTGAATGCTGCGCTGGAGGCCGGGGTCGACCGGCTCGTCCACACCTCCAGCATGGCCGCGTTCGGCCGCCCCGCAGACCCGGATGACGTGATTGATGAGACGACCGAGTGGCAGGGCCGGCTCCACCGCTCCGCCTACGCCCGCTCCAAGCGCCGGGCCGAGCTGGAGGTGCACCGCGGCATCGCCGAGGGGCTCGACGCCGTCATGGTGAATCCGTCGCTCGTGTTCGGCGTGGGCGGCCCCGACGCTAACACGCGCCGCATCGTCGACGCGGCACGGAGCGGGTGGCTGCTCGCCGTGCCCCCGGGCGGGACGAACGTGGTGGACGTGCGCGACGTGGCGGCCGGCCTCCGGGCGGCGATGGCACGGGGCGAGACGGGCCGGCGCTACTTTTTGGGGAGCGAGAATCGGTCCTGGAAGGCACTTACCGGTACGCTCGCAGAGGCCCTCGGCGTGGAGCCGCCGCGCTACACCGTGCCCCCGTTGCTTCTCACCCTCGGAGGCGTCGTGGCCGAGGGATTCGCTGTCCTCACCCAAACGCGTCCCGTCCTTACCCGCTCCACGGCCCGCACCGCCGCCCGCACCTACCGCTACGACAACAGCCGTGCTCGTCGCGAGCTCGAC
>PXSX01000216.1 GCA_003022655.1 Bacteroidetes bacterium QH_1_64_81
GGCCGCGCCGAAGAAGGGCACGCTGTTGGCGTAGTCAATGAAGGCGTCTTGGATGTCGTCCAGGCCCGCGTAGACGTCCAGGTGGTCCTCCTCGATGCTCGTGATGATGGCCAGCGACGGCGTGAGCCGCAGGAAGGCGCGGTCGTACTCGTCCGCCTCCATCACGATCACGTCGCCCTCGCCCGTCACGGCGTTGGAGCCGAAGGCTGTCACCTTGCCCCCCACGATGACGGTGGGGTCGAACCCGCCCTCAGCCACCACGAGCCCGGCCATCGAGGTCGTGGTCGTCTTGCCGTGGGTGCCGGCAACGCCGACGCCAAACTTCATCCGGATGAGCTCGCCCAGCATCTCGGCCCGCGGGATGAGCGGGATGCGGTGCTGCTCGGCCGCCTGCGTCTCGGGGTTCTCCGCCGGGTCAATGGCGCTGGAGTAGACCACCACGTCGGCCTCCCCCACCTGCTCGGCGGCGTGCCCCTCGTAGATGGTGGCCCCCTCCGCCGCGAGCCGATCGGTCACCTCAGTGGTGTCCAGGTCCGAGCCGGTCACGGCGTAGCCGCGGTTGAGGAGCACCTCGGCGATGGAGCTCATGCCGATGCCGCCGATGCCCACCATGTGGACTTGACGGATGCGGCCCAGAGCCGGTTGCGTGCGGAGTTCAGCCATCGAGAGGGGAGGCGATCAGTGTTGCGGGTTCGTTTGGTCGGTTCAGGGCGATTCCTGGTAGAGACGCGCCGCCGGCCCGTCTGTACGGAAGATTAATTCTGTCGATAGTGATCGGCGAGAGTGAGTACGTCGCGGGCAATCGTTTCCGCCGCGTCGGGACGGGCTCGCTCCCGGGCAGCGTCCGCCATCTGGGTCAGCCGCTCAGGATCCCCGAGCAGGTCGGGGACCACCGCGTCCAGCCGTTCGTCGAGCTCCGGCTCCGGCAGCAGGACGGCCGCGCCAGCCTGTTCGAGGCTCTGCGCATTCTTCGTCTGATGGTCGGCCGTCACGTTGGGCGAGGGCACGAGCACCGCGGGCGTGCCCGTCACCATAAGCTCGCTGCAGGTGAGGGCGCCTGATAGCGCTCGCCCGTCTGCCATACCACGTGCACATCGTCCCCTCGCAGAAGAGTCTCCAGGTTGTGCTCTACCGCGTCGTTGATGGCGGCACTGCCCAGCGACCCGCCCATCACTAATACCATGCGGGCGTCCGCGGGCAGGTCAAAGGTTGCCCGCGCCTCCTGACGGCTGTCGGGATCGGCCTCCCGGAGCGCCTGGCGCGTGGGATTGCCGCTCACCACCGCTCGCTGGGCCGGCACCCAGTCCTGGGCCTCGGGGAAGGCGAGGTGGATGCGCGAGGCGAGGCGGGAGAGCACCCGGTTCGTGAGGCCCGCGTAGGCATTTTGCTCCTGCACCAGGAGGGGCCGCCCGCGCAGCCATGCGGCCAGCAGTACAGGCGCCGCCACGTAGCCCCCGGTTCCCACCGCCACGTCGGGCTCGATGGCCCCCACCAGACGCCAGCTCTGCAGGAGTCCTCGCGCCCCTCCGGCACCGCCCGCGCCTCGAGCCGGTCCTGCGTACCGGCAAACACGATCTGGGCGTTCGGGTGCAGACGCTGCACCGCGTCGGCAATGGCGATGGCCGGGTACACGTGTCCCCCGGTGCCACCACCCACCATCAGTATGTGTGGAGCGCGTTCGTTCATGGGCTCGAAAACCGATTCGCGGAGACGCCTGTCGGGACGCCCGCGATCACTGAAAAGGAATCTCGTTGTCTCGTGTCATTTCCGCCTCGGGGATCGTTCTCCCGCGTGTCGTGAAATGTTAAGCAGCACACCCGTCATAATGCCGTTGGCCAACAGCGACGTGCCGCCGTACGACACGAACGGCATGGGCAGCCCCGTCACCGGCAGCAGCCCGCAGGCCACGCCCGCGTGCACGAAGCCGTACGTCACGATGAGCGTGGTAAACCCGACCGCCAGGAACAGCCCCAGCGGATCGGGGGCGTCGCGGGCGATGCGGAGGTACCCCCGAAAGAGCACCGCGCAAAACCCAAACAGCAAGATGAGGGCACCGATGATGCCATACTCCTCGGCGATAATTGCGAAAATAAAGTCGTTGTAGGGGGCCGGCAGGAAGTCGCGCTGTACGCTCTTTCCGGGCCCTACCCCCGTGAGCCCCCCTACGGCAAACGCCATCCGGGCCTGCCGGGACTGGTACAACACGTCCATCCCGAGGTACGCCTCCATGCGGGCGGCCCGGTCCGGGGAGGTAGAGAGGACGCCGAACGTCATCATCACCCCAAGCGCGCCGAGCCCCACAATCTGCACCACGCTCACCCGCCCCACGACGCTCATGAGCCCCACCGCGCCCAGAAGCACGAGGGCGGTCGAAAGGTCGTCGAGGCCGATGAGCCCGACCGTCAGAACCACCCACACCAGAATTGGCAGGAACGTTCGGCTGAAGCTCTTCACGTACTCCTGCTTCTTTACTAGTAGAATCGCCACGTAGAAGACGAGCGCCACCCGCGCGAGCTCCGAGGGCTGAAATCCGACCCCGGCGATCTGCAACCAGCGATCAGTCCCGGGCGAAAAGAACCCCGCGATCTTGACAGCAACCAGCAACACCAGCGCGCCGAGGAGGGCGATCTGGCTGTACCGGGCCAGCGTACGGTAGTCAATCAGGCTGACTCCCCACATCACTCCGAGCGCGACCGTCACGCGGATGAGGTGGTTCACCAGGAAATGCACCGGCTCGGTCCCCGCCCGCACCTCCGCCAGGTACGTGACGGCGCTGTATACGGCCACCACGCCGACCGCCGCGAGACCGAGCACGACCCATACCACGTACTTGTCCGCCGGGGCTCGGTCGGCAAGATTCTGTCGGAAGGAGTGAATGAAGCTCATTGGCAGTTTTCGTCATTCAGCGTCTCAAAACCGAAGTGGCGTGACGCGTGAAACGTGAGGCGTGACCTTCCTTCTCACACTTCACTCTTCATGCCTCACTCTTCACGCATCACAGCAGCGTCTTCACGAGGCGGCGGAAGAGGGCGCCCCGCTCCTCGAAGCTCTCGTACATGTCGAAGGAGGCGCAGGCCGGGCTCAGGAGCACCGCGTCGCCCGGCTGGGCAAAGCGCTGCGCCTGGCTCAGGGCCGCCTCCATCGTCTGGGCGCGGCTGCAGCCGGAAGCCTCCGCGCCGAGCTCCCGCGCCACCTTGTCTCTGCTTTCGCCGAGGGCCACCACGGCGCGCACCGTCTTGCGGACGAGGGGCTTGAGGTCGGTGTAGTCGTTGCCCTTGTCCCGCCCTCCCGCAATGAGCACCACGGGCCGCTCGAAACTCTCCAGCGCGTACCACACCGCATTCACGTTGGTGGCCTTCGAGTCATTCACGTACAGCACCCCGTCGATGGTGCGCACCTCCTCCAGCCGATGCGGCACGCCCTCGAAGCCGGACAGGCTCTCACGAATGACAGCGCTTTCGACCTCCATCACGCGGGCCGAGACGGCGGCCGCGAGCGAGTTGTACACGTTGTGGCGGCCCCGGAGGGCCAGCTCATCGCGGTTCATAAGTGGTTCGTCCTCGTCGTCGGTTCGAAGAACGATGCGGTCGTTTTGGAGTCCCCCGCCAGTCCCCGGCACCCCCTCCAGCGTGATCGCCAGCGGACGAAAGCCGTGCGTTTCCGCGGCCACCTCCACGGCCCGTCGCACAGTATCGTCGTCGCGGTTGTACACCACCACGTCGCCCTCCCCCTGATTGCGGAAAATGTTGAACTTGGCCTGCGCATAAGCCTCAAAGTCGTGGTCGTAGCGACCCAGATGGTCGGGCGTAATGTTGAGCAGCACGCTGACGCGGGGATGAAACGTGTCCACGTGGTCGAGCTGGAAGCTGGATACCTCCAGCACCACCACGTCCGACGGTTCCACCTCGCGCACGTAGTCCGAAAACGGATACCCAATGTTGCCGGCCACGATGGCTTCGCGCCCCGGCTCGTCCCGAAACGCCCGCTGGAAAACATGTCCCGTGAGGCTCGTCGTGGTCGTTTTTCCGTTGGTGCCGGTGATGGCCACGATGGGCGCGTCGCAGAACCAGGACGCCACCTCGATCTCCGAGTACACGTCGATCCCGGCCCGGAGCGCCTGCTGCACGATGTTCGACTGCGTAGGCACCCCCGGACTGAGCACAAAGAAATCAGCGTCGAGGGCCCGTACCGTGTGCCCCTCAAACTCGTGGTCGACCCCGGCCTCGTCGAGAATCGGCTCGGTGCCTTCCGGCGGCGGCCCCTGCTCGGTGAGGAACACTTCGCCCCCGGCCTCGGCCAGCAGCCGCGCCGCGGCCCGCCCACTGCGGGCGCCGCCCACCACGGTCGCTCGTTTCGTGCGCACTTCCTCTGGGGTCATGCAAGGGCCTGAACGTGTTTGCAAGGATGGATCTCTCATTTCTGCTCCCTCTGCGGAGCGTAATGCGTGAGGAGTGACGCGTAATAAGTGATGCGTGACAAGTAATGCGTAAGGAGTGATGCGTGAGGATGTCTGTCGATGATCAATCACGTTTCACGCATCACGAATCACAATTCGTAAAGAGGCAGTGAGGCAACAATCCACCTATCAAGTTTGAGGACCGAGAAACTCTCAGCCAGAATCATCGAATGCGGAGCATGAGGAGGGCGGCAATCACGGTGATGGCGGTCACGATCCAGAAGCGCGTTACGATCTTTGCCTCGTGGATGCCAAGGGCTTCGTAGTGATGATGGAGGGGCGCCATCCGGAAGACGCGTTTGCCGGTCCCGGTGCGGCGCCGCGTGTATTTGAAGTAGGTCGTCTGGACGATGACCGACACCGCCTCGGCAAAGTACACGATGCCGAGCAGCGGCAGCAGCAGCTCCTTGCGCACCATAAGGATGGTACTGCCCACCGCCCCACCGAGGGCGAGGGCGCCGGTGTCCCCCATAAAGACGCTGGCCGGATAGCCGTTGTACCAGAGAAACCCGAAACAGGCCGCCGTCACCGCCGCCACGAAGACCGTGAGTTCTCCGGTGCCTGGCAGGAACATCACGTTCAGGAACGTCGCAAAATTGGCGTTTCCGGAGATGTACGCCAGCGCAATGAGCCCGAGCGAGACGAACGCCGTCACGCCCGTCGTGAGGCCATCGAGCCCGTCGGTCAGGTTGACAGCATTGGAGACGGCCGTGATGATGAACACGACCACCGGCAGGTACACGACCCATCCCAGGTCGACCCCAAGCTCCCAGAACCGAAAGAGGTCATAATCGACCACCTGATCTTTCAGGAAGGGCATGAAGGTGTACGTGTTGTAGGCCGCGAAGTCGGGGTGGAAGTAGAGCACCCCGCCCACGACGAGGCCGACGCCCACCTGTCCGGCGATCTTGTACCAGGGGCTGATCCCTTCCTTTTGCGTCTTCACTGTCTTCATGTAGTCGTCGGCAAAGCCCACGACCCCGAGCCCGCCCATCGCCACCAGAGCCAGCCACACGTACGTGTTGGCGACGGCGCCCCAGAGGAGCGTCGCGCCGCCCACGGCCAGCAGGATGATGATGCCGCCCATCGTGGGCGTGCCGGCCTTGTGGACGTGACTCACGGCCCCGGCCGCCTCGCCCTCGCGCACCGTTTCGCCGAGCTGCTGCCGCCGCAGCCATCGGATGATGCCCCGACCCGCCCACAGCGCGATGCCGAGCGCCGTAATGGACGCCAGCGCCGCCCGCACGGTGATGAACTGAATCACCTGGAACCCGGGCGGCTCGTACAGCTGGTCGATGTAGTCGATGAGGTAGTAGAGCATT
>PXSX01000217.1 GCA_003022655.1 Bacteroidetes bacterium QH_1_64_81
GATCGTTGCGAAGGGGAATATTGCGAAACAACTCGACGGTCTCCTCTCCAATTCGGTCGATGTCACTGTGCTCCGTGATGTCACCCTCGTCCCGGGTCGGCGACCAGTACACGTCTGCGATGTTGACGACGAGAATTCCTCCTGCGACGACGTTCTTGTTGTAGGTATGGGCGTGGTCGTGGAAGGCTTGTAGGTCCCGAAGCCGGTTGTGGCGTGCCTTCCCATGCTCCGTCATCACTCCTTTCGCCTCAACGGCCAGTTCGATGACGGTCGGCACCTCAAAACGAATGCGTTCTCCTCCCCCTGGTGATTTTGGCGAGCCGGAGGGTGGACCTAGTGCCAGATCAATATTCCAACGCTGATACCCGACTGTCACGGTGTGGTTAAGCTGAGCCACGAGCCGACCATTGGCGGCCTTCTCAGCAATCGGGGGACAGTTATTGAGAAGATCGATCAGTACTGCTCGACAAAGAGCATTGCTGTGCGCGTCCGAGCGAGGATGGTACTGATTTTCATTGAGGTGCTGGACGTACCGTTGACCTCCCTGCATAGGACGTGGTCAGAGATCAGGATAAGAGATACGAGCCGGTGTCAGAGCTTCGGTCTGAGACAGACGTTCTCGTCCGGTTCGGAGGTATTCGGGTTCGATTTCAATTCCGATACTTGACCGCACTGACTTGATCGCTGCAGCGGTCGTCGATCCTGTCCCCCAAAATGGATCGAGAACCATGTCGCCGACAAAGCTAAACATCTTGATGAGCCGATATGCCAGTTCGGTGGGAAAGGGCGCGGGATGACCAAGCGTCCGGCTCTCTCCACCAATATCCGTCCACACTGAACGGTACCATTTGCGGTGCTCCTTGGGATCGAGCAGGCTCAGCGCACGCTGCGCCGCCGTCGGCTGTCGATAGCCCCCTGGTTTGCGGAGAAATAGAATGTACTCGACATCGTTCTTGATGATGCCGTTCGGCTCGTACGGCTTCCCGAGGAATCGGGCTGGACCATCTACTTCCGTCGTGACATTCGCGATTTTCGACCAGAGGATCGGCGTCAGGTAGTCGAACCCAATCTTCCGGCACCGGGTCGTAATGTCGGAGTGGAGCGGGAGCACTTGGTGCCGACCGGCCTCACGGCGTGAGAGACAAACATCTCCTACCACAATGCACATGCGCCCCCCCGGAGCCAGCAGCTCATAACATTGCCGCCATACCTTGTCCAGCTCGTCGAGAAAGGACTCGTATTCATCTCGATGTCCAAGCTGTGCGTTTCCCTGTTGGGTGTCCTCGTAGTCGACGAGGTTGAAGTACGGCGGAGAGGTGACGACGAGGTGCACTGGTGATGGAACAATGTCTAAGACCTCCCGCGCATCTCCGCGGTGGATGGTATGGGTCGTCTCATCAGGTTGATGTCCATTCGACCACGCGAGTTCCTTTGCTCGTCGCTTCTCTTCGAGCGACGGTTCGCCTCCCGACATAATTTCTTCGACGGATCGGTCATCCGTTTTGCTGGCGGTGCTCATGGTGCTCCACGTCGTGTGAGAGAACAGTAGAAAGAAGCTCTGCCCTGAATATGTTAGAATAATGTGTGGGACCGAGAAATGAAATAGACTGCATCCTTGCTACACCGCCTCTCCCGCCTCCACATCTTCCAGCTGCGTGCCCTTCAGGCCCATCGCGTCGTAGGTCGCGCCTTCAAAGGTCGGGACCGTGGACTGCACCTCGTCCATGATCTGCACCGGCCCCTTCGGATAGTCCATCTCTACGCCGAGCTTCGTCGCGATGGACGGCAGCATCTCCCAGCTCGGCTTGCAGTTGATACGGTTTTCATCATTTTGCCAGCGGTCGAAGGGGGTACCGTGCTCGTCCTCGCGGCTCGCGCCCATCTCCATCATGAGCGTGCGGTTGACACCCTGAATTTCCTTCGCCGGGCGCACGCGCTGGGCGCGGCCGTCCTGGTTTACGTAGGTGCCCACCGTCTCCACGATCATCGCCGCCGGGAGGGCCGTGGTGGCGCGGGGTAGCGTCTCGTTGGTCGTGTTGTAGTAGTGCAGCACCACGTCGAGGTCGGACAGATCGTCGGCTGTGCAGAGGCCCGAGCCGACCGGGTCGTCCTCCAGCACGTAGAGCAGGTCGTACTCGCCCTCCGCGATCCGCGTGCCCACGAGCTCTTGGTCGACCGGGCGGAGGCCGAGCCGCTCGCAGCCCTCGGCGTTGGGCGTCTTGTCGTCGGTGATGAGCCAGTCGTCGCCCGCTCCCGGCTCCACGTGCGGAATGTAGCGCGGGGCGTCGGCGCCGAGCGCGTCGGCCAACTGAGTGAGCAGGTAGTTGTCCTCGACCGTGGCCCGGGCGGAGCCGAGGAAGAGAATGCGCTCCGGATCGGTGCCGCCGAGCAGCGAGGCCGCCTGGGCGTAGGCCTGTGTCCAGTTGCTCTGTTGTCGCGTGTCGTTTCGCCGGATGTGCGGCCCGTCCGGGCGGTTGTCGTTGAACGTGTTGTAGACGAGCCGGTCCTCGTCGGGGAGCCAGTACTCGTTGACTGCCATGTTCTTCCTCGGCGTGATGCGGAGTACCTGATTGTCGCGCACCCAGTAGTGGCAGTTGGCCCCCGTCGCGTTGGTAGACACGATGGAGGGGGTGGAGCTCATCTCCCAGATGCGCGCCGTGAAGCGGAAGTCCGACGCCGTGAGCGCCCCCACCGGGCAGATGTCGATCGTGTTCATCGAGTAGGGTTCGTCGAACTCTTCGCCCGGCGCCGTGATCGGGTAGTTCTTGACGCCCCGGTTCGCAATCGTAAGCTGGCCGCTGCCGGACACCTCGTCGGTAAAGCGGGTGCAGCGGGTGCAGTTGATGCAGCGCTCCGCGTCGAGCGTCACGCGCGGCCCCAGCTTCACGCGCTTCGGCTTGTGCACCTTGCGAAACTCAAAGCGAGAGCCCTCCGGCCCGTACTTATAGGCCTGAATTTGGAGGGGGCAGTGCCCGGCCTGATCGCAGATCGGGCAGTCGAGCGGATGGTTGGCCAGCAGGAATTCCAGGTTGTCGGTCTGTGCGTCCTCCACCTCCTCGCTGGAGCGGTGCGTCTTGACCACCATGCCATCCTGCAGGTCGACCGTGCAGCTCGTCTGAAGATCAGGGAAGAACTGAACGACCGGCTCGCCGTCTTCGTCGAGCTCCACCTCGCCCGTCTCGCGGTCCTTCTTCGGCATGCCCACCTTTACGAGGCACTGCCGGCAGTTGGCCGGGATGGACATGGCGGGGTGGTAGCAGAAGTGGGGCAGCTCGATGCCCTGGTTCAGGCAGAATTGGAGCAGCTTCTGCTCCCCCTCATACTCGTAGGTCGTTCCGTCGATGGTGACGATCGGCATGTCGGCGTTCAGGGTTAAGCGTTTGGGGTTAAGTGTTGGGGCAGCCTGTCCCGACCAGCCTGCACACGACTGCTGTCGGTGCTGTCGGGATCGGGCGTTACTCGGCCTCGGAGGTCTCTTCTTTCTCGAGCACGTCAAGATAGATCTCAGCGAGTGGAAGTTCAGCCTCCACCGACGGGAGCGTAATCTTAGCGTCGAGCCCGTCGGTCTCGGTGAAGCGCCAGCTTCCGTCGTCCTGCCGGACGTAGTGCTCGACGTGGTCTCGCCGCGGTCGTAATCCATCGTCGACGGAGACAGCACCTCGAAAACCACCCGCGGGTTGTGCAGGCGATCACTCCGTTCAGGATCGAGATCCGGACCTCCGCAGACGACCACCAGGTCAGGGTATGCGGATCGGTCTGTCCCCGGAAAAGGAACGATGATGTCTCGGGATGCGGTCCGGCAATCTGTCCCCTTGAGCTGGAGGCCGAGCTCACGATCGATGTTCGAGGTAATTGCACTGTGGGGCCAACTCGCGGCAGCAGCCATGCTGATCATCCATCCATCAACGTATTCATGGCGCTCTTCACTTTCCCGCTCACGTTCAAGGTACTCCTCCGTCGAAATCGGCTCGTCGTTGACGACGCGATGGGCAATGGACGGCGGTGGAGCGGGTGTGGTCGCAGTCGCCATGAGACTGAAAGCTGGAGGTTAGGTATCCGGACTGGAGATACGAACGGGCGTCACCCGCACACCGTTCGCCGTGAGCCGGAGGGTATCCTCCGCGGTGCGCAGCGTCCCCGCCGCGACGGCGACCCCCGGTGTACTGTTCGGCACTTGCCAGGCGCAGTCGCCCGCGTCGGTGCGGGGCGCCGCCACGACGAGCGGGGTCGCGTCGGTGGCCAACTGCATGTCGCAGCCGCTCGCCCGAACGGCAGTAATGCGGCCGTCAATCGTTACCCTGTGACCGCGGTACAAGCTGTCCTCCGCCGCGACGGCGGGACCAGGCATCGCATCGGTCGCGTCGATGGGCGCGCCGTAGGTCGTGTCGGCCCTGTTCGAATCGGAGGCCCCGGAGCCGCAGGCCCCAAGCAGGAGGCCGACAAGAAGCGCGAGGACGCGTCGGGGCATGGGACGGCACAAGGCATTAATGCTGAGAACTTCGTCCCTCGACCAGCGCCTCAGACAGCGCACGAGGAGACTACTCCGTCGCCGCCACCGCCGACTCGGGCCCCGCCGAGACGTCAGCGCTCACCGGGTGGACCGAGGGCGTGCATTTCGCTTCGAAGTCCTCGCGGAAGCGCTGCACGGTGTAGCGCACCGGCCACGATGCCGCGTCGGCGAAGGCGCAGATGGTGCGGCCCTCCATCTGATCGCACAGGTCGAGCAGGAGGTCGAGGTCGCGCATGTCGCCCTCGCCCTCGTCAATCCGCGTGACGAGATTTTCGAGCCAGCCGGTGCCTTCCCGGCAGGGTGTGCACTGGCCGCAGCTCTCGTCCTGGAAGAAGTGTGCCACGCGTCGCAGCCAGGAGACCATGTCGGTGTCCTCATCGAGCACGAGGATGCCTCCCGTGCCGAACATCGTCCCCGCTTCGTTCAGGCTGTTCGAGTTCATGGTGACGCCCTCCACCCAGTCGCCGGGGATGGGCGGTGTCGAGGCCCCGCCTGGGACGAAGGCCTTCAGGGCTTTGCCGTCGCGCACACCGCCCGCGACCTCCTCCACGAGATCGGTAACGAGCATCCCCGTGGGATACTCGTAGACGCCGGGCCGATTGACGTGGCCCGAGATGCCGTACAGGACGGGACCAGGGTGGTCTTCCGCCCCCACGTTGGCAAACCAGTCGGCGCCCTTCTCCATGATGAGCGGGACGCAGGCGAGGGTCTCCACGTTGTTGATCGTGGTGGGACACCCGAAGATGCCCTTCTGGGCGGGGAAGGGCGGCTTGTAGCGCGGATAGCCGCGCTTGCCCTCCACGCTCTCCATCAGGCTCGTCTCCTCCCCGCAGATGTAGGCCCCGGCGCCCTTGTGCAGCACGATCTCCATGGAGAAGTTCGACCCCATGATGTTCTCGCCTACGTACCCCTTCTCGTAAGCCTTTTCGAGCTCCTCCTTCATGTGCACGATCCAGTCGGTATACTCGCCCCGCACGTACACGTAGCAGGTGTCGATCTGGAGCGCATAGCCCGCGATCAGGATCCCTTCGAACATGAGGTGCGGGTTGTACTCCATGATCTGCCGGTCCTTGAACGTCCCCGGCTCGCTCTCGTCGGCGTTGCAGGCCAGGTAGCGCGGCCGCTCGCCCGGCTCGGGCATAAAGCTCCACTTCATTCCCGTCGAGAACGCCGCCCCGCCCCGCCCTCGCAGGCCCGACTGCTTGACCGTCTCCGTAATGTCGCCGGGAGCGAGGCCGTCGTTCTCGAGGACGGTGCGGAGCCGGTCGTATCCGCTGACCTCCTCCTCATAGACCTCCAGCTTGTGAAGGTCCTCGACGGGCGGCAGCAGCACCCGGTCGTACGAGCGCCAGTCGCCGGCCTTGGTCTGGGTCTGGGGCGTCCCGTTCGTTTCCATGTGCGACCTCAACGTTGCTAAAACAGAAATGGCGCAAAGAGCCCCCCGTCAGGACGACTCCTGTCTTCCCCCACCTTCAACCTTCGACTCTACTCCAGATGCTCCGCCCGGGGCTGCGTCTCATAGGTCGTCGTCTTGTCCACGTCCGTCCGCCGGTTGCCGCCCATTTCGTCCTCGTCCTGCGGCAGCGTTACGGACGTGAACGTTGGCATCTTCCCCTCCTTCAGGCTCTCAATCAAATCGTCGGCCTTCTCCGGCGTGAGTTGATGGACGTACGGTCCGTTAGACACCTCCAGCATCGGCGCCGTGCCGCAGCAGCCGAGGCACTCAGCCTCCTGCAGCGTAAACATGCCGTCGTCGGTCGTCTCGCCCGCATGGATGCCCAGCTTCTCTTCCAGGTAGTGCAGGATGTCGTACCCCCCGCACACCTGACACGTAAAGCAGGTGCACACGTCGAGGACGAATGTGCCCTTCTCCTCCTTGTAGTACTGGTGGTAAAAGGTGGCCACGCCATAGGCCTGCGAAAAGGTCATGTCCAGCGTGTCGCCGCAGAACTTGATGACCTCCGGCGGCAGATATCCAAACTTCTCCTGCGCCAGCCACAGCACTTTCATGATCGCCCCCTGGTCCTCCGGGTACTGCGCCTTCCAGGCTTCGATCTGCTCCTTCTCCGCGTCGGTCCACACGAGCTCGTCGTCGGAGAAGTCCGGATCGGGGTCCTGATCCGGGAGCTCCACAATGGGCCGCTGGACATCGAAACTACTCATACGCTGCGTATGGGAGTGTGTGAGTATGGGCGTGTGGGCGTGCGGTGGGCAGGTGAACGCACATACGCCCAAACGCCCACACGCAATAACTTACTTGTCTGCCTCCCCCATCACCGGGTCGATGGAGCCGATGATGACGACCGTGTCGGCCACGAGGGATCCCTCCATCATGTACTCCATGGCCTGCAGATTGGTAAATGAGGGCGCGTTGATGCGGACGCGCCAGGGCCGCCCGGTGCCGTCGGACGTGAGGTAGAAGCCGAGCTCGCCCTTCGGTCCCTCGATGGCGTGGTAGGAGTGCGCGCCCTTCGGCGGCACGGTCCCCACGTCCGTATACATGAAGTCGTGAATCATGCCCTCCATCGAGTAATAAACCTCGTCCTTCGAGGGGTACGCCTCCTTCGCATCGTCGGAACGGATGGGCCCCTCCGTCATGCGGTCGAGACATTGCTCGATGATGCGCACGCTCTGCTTCATCTCGTCGAGGCGCAGGAAGTACCGCGCCAGGCAGTCGCCCGCCTCGCGCACCGGAATGGTGAAGTCCACCTCGTCGTACTTCAGGTACGGCTCGAAGCGGCGCACGTCGTAGGGCACACCCGAACCGCGTAGGTTAGGGCCGGTGACGCCCAGCTCCAGCGCTTCCTCCTTCGTGATGCGTCCCACCCCCTTGTTGCGCTCGATCCAGATGCGATTCTTGTTCAGCAGGCCCTCCCATCCGGCAATCCGGCCCGGAAACTTGTCGATGAAGTCGCGGATCATCTCAATCGCGCGGGGCGAGAAGTCGTTGGCCACACCGCCGATGCGGCTGTGGCTCACCGTGAAGCGGGCCCCCGCCACCTCGTCCATGATCGAGTAGATCTCTTCCCGCTCTTGAAAGGTCCAAACGAAGCCGGACACCGCCCCGGCGTCCATCATGCCCACCCCCAGCCAGAGGCAGTGGGAGGAGATGCGCGCCAGCTCGCTCATGATCATGCGGATCCAC
>PXSX01000218.1 GCA_003022655.1 Bacteroidetes bacterium QH_1_64_81
GATCTCGTTCGCCCGGCAATCCTACAACGACGCCGTCACCCGCTACAACACCGAGCGGGAATCCTTCCCGACCGTGATCCTGGCCAACATGTTCAACTATAACGAGGCAGAGCTCTTCCGCGTGGAGGTGGCGGAGCAGCGACAGGCCCCCGACGTGTCGTTTTCGTGAGGAGTGATGCGTGAAGAGTGAGGCGTGAAGAGTGAGGCGTGATGCGTGAAGAGTGGTGGAGGGTGCCGCTCTTGCCGGCTTACGCTTTCCGGTTCAGGCATCACGGCTTCTCATAGGGCCTCCTGCCCCCAGCATCCGGCACAGTCTCGGCCAAAGACCCCGACCCATGCGCAACTTCTTCGAGCGGCAGGACGAGGCCCGTCGCAACACCACGAAGCTCATCGGTCTATTTGGCCTGGCCGTAACGGGCATCGTCGTGGGTGTGTACCTGGCGGTGGTCCTGTTTTTGAGCTGGAGGGGAGGCACGGTGAATCTCGTGCAGCCGGGACTGGCACTGGTCGTACTTCTGGGAACGCTTGTCCTTGTGGGGGGCGGGAGTGCCGTTAAAATTTTGTCGCTGCGGGACGGGGGGCACGTTGTGGCCGAATCGCTGGGCGGCGAGAAGCTCGGTCACGATCCCGACTCCCTGGCGGAGCGCCAACTGCTCAACGTGGTCGAGGAGATGGCCATCGCGTCCGGCGTGCCCGTGCCGCCCGTGTACGTGCTGGAGGAGGAGGGCATCAACGCCTTTGCTGCGGGGTTCACTCCGGACGATGCCGTCCTCGGGGTGACGCAGGGGTGCATCGAGCTACTCGACCGCAACGAGCTGCAGGGCGTGATCGCCCACGAGTTCAGCCACATCCTGAACGAGGACATGCGCATCAACATCCGCCTCATCGGCGTGCTGCACGGCATTCTCCTCGTTGGCATCACGGGCCACTATCTCATGTATTCCCTGCACGTTGGGGGACGGAGTCGGAGCGGACGGGGCCGAATGGCCCTCTTCATGCTGGGCCTCGCCCTCGTGGTCATCGGGTTCGCCGGGCTTTTCTGCGGGCGGCTCATCAAGGCCGCCGTCTCCCGCCAGCGCGAGTTTTTGGCGGATGCCTCCGCCGTCCAGTTTACGCGGAATCCCGAGGGCATCGCGGGGGCGCTCAAAAAAATTGGCGGCTACGAGTCTGGATCGACGGTGACGGCGGACCGGGCCGAGGAGGCCAGCCATCTCTTTTTCGGCAACGCCCTCGGCGAGGGGTTTTTCTCGTCCGGATGGCTCTCCACCCATCCACCGCTCCCAAAGCGCATTGAGCGGATCGATCCGTCCTTCGACGGGAAGTTCCCGACGGTGTCGACGGAAGAGGAAGAGGGAGCGGCTCCGGACGAGGGGCGAAGGCCGGAAGCGACCACCGTGATGTCGTCGTTCCGGGAGGAAGCGTCGGAGAAGCCGAGAGAGCCGGCCGAGGCGGTCTCCACCCCCAACCCGTCGGTGCCCGATCCGCAGGAGCTCCTCAACCAGGCCGGTACGGTTACGGCCGATCAGATTGCGTACGGGGGGCAGCTCCGCGCCGACGTGCCGGATTCCCTATACCGCGCCGTCCACGAGCCGCTGGGGGCGGTGGCAGTCGTGTACGGCCTGTTGCTCGACGACGAGGCGTCGATGCGCGCCCGCCAGTTGCGGATGCTCGGGCACCGCGAGACGCAGGCCGTCGCCCAGGAAACGGAGCGCCTGTCCCCGCAGGTCGCGGAGGTGCCGTCCCGGGTGCGGCTGCCGCTCCTCGACCTGGCCGCCCCGGCGCTGCGCGATCTCTCCGACGAACAGCGGTCTCGGCTCCACGACACCATCCGCGCCCTTGCGGAGGCGGACGACCAGCTCACGCTCTTCGAGTACGCGCTGGCGACCATCGTCCGGCACCGGCTGGAGCACGTGGCCCATCCCTCCGAGGACCGCGTGCAGGTGAAGCGCTTCGAGACCGTCAAGGAGCATATGCGCGTCCTCCTGTCCACCCTCGCCTCGGTGGGGCACCGGGAAGGCGAAGCGGCGCAGCGGGCCTTCCAGGCTGGGGCCGACGCCCTCGGGACGAACTACGACGTGACCGGCCTGGAGCCGTCCTCAGTCTCGGCCGAGGCCCTCGACGCGGCCCTCGATCGACTGGCCGTCGCCACCCCGTCGCTCAAGGAGGACGTGGTTGCCGCCTGTGCTCAGTGTGCCCTCGCCGACGACGACGTCACAGACACGGAGCTCACGCTGCTCCGAGCCGCAATCATTGCCCTCGACGTTCCCCTCCCCCCTCAGTTGGAGTCCGTGGCGTCCGGCGAGAGCGCTCCGTAGCCCTGCCCGGCGTCGGTCCGGTTTGCCGTTTGACCACGAATCCTTAATCTCATGCCTCGACGTGTTCGAGAGAAGAGCCTTCAGTGCGCACTCGTAGCCGCAATTCTCCTAATCGGGGGCTGCGGCGGCGAGGCGGAGTCCGACTCGCAGACCGCCAACGACTCGATTGCCATAACCGCGCCGTCCTCGAACGTCCTGCTCGCGCCTCTCGACACGGCAGGCACCACGGTGCGCATTGGAGCGATGGAGCCGATCACCCAGCGCGAGGGCTACGACAACCAGCCCGCCTTTACCCGTAGCAGCAGCGCCCTGCTCTGGACGTCCATCCGCGGTGCCCAATCGGACGTATACCACCGTTCGGTGCCAACCGCGGGGGACTCGACGGCGCGGCTCACACAGACCCCCGAGAGCGAGTATTCACCCACTCTCCGGCCCGAGGGTGGGCTGAGTGTGGTGCGGGTGGAGGCGGACGGCCGCCAGCGGCTCTGGCACTATTCTGCCCAGGGGACACCGATTGCGCCCCTCCTGCCCGACGCTGACTCGGTAGGCTACCACGCCTGGCTCGACCGGACCCGGGTCGCACTCTTCGTCCTCGGGGATCCGCCGACCCTGCACGTGGCAGACGTCGCAACAGGGCGGGACACGGTCGTCGCGTCGCGCATCGGTCGCTCGTTGCGACCGGTGCCCGGGACCTCCGCCGTGAGTTTTGTTCGCGTTCATCAAGATTCGACGACGACCCTCCGTCGCCTCGAAGCCGACGGCGACGCGTTCCGCACGGAACGGATAACGGCCACCCCGGGACGGGGCACGCGGGAATTTCACGCATGGACGCCCGGCGGGACGCTCCTTATGGCCGCCGACCAGGCGCTCCAAGCGTGGCATCCTTCCGGAGCGGAGTGGCGCGCCGTCGCGTCCTTCGACGCCGTCGCGGTTTCGCGCCTCGCCGTGTCGCCGTCTGCCAAGTGGCTAGCGTTGGTCGATGGGCAGTAGGGACCCCACGGACTCGTACTTCGTCAACCGTAATTTTTTTAAATGGACAGGAGGGCGTGCTGTGTGAGTCAGGAGCGTAGTGTGTGAGAGGTGATGCGTGAAGCATGAGCCGTGAGACGCCGTTTCCTTTACGCATCACGTCTTCACGCATCACGGCGGAAGGGAAGTAACGGGAAGGATGCTCCTCCTCAAGATGAGCCGTGACGCTGTATTAGGGGCGTCCGGAGGCGGACGAGCCCGGCGGAGGGGACGTCGCGGGTACCTCGAGGAAGCGCGCCAGAAACTCGTAGGTCCGCACGAGGCGGTCGATCCGCTGGCGGGGCGTTGCGGTGGCGGCCACGTCGTGCCCCACGCCGGGGTAGCGCACATACTCCACGGGCCGCTCCAAGATCTTGAGACGCTTGTACAT
>PXSX01000219.1:0-3713 GCA_003022655.1 Bacteroidetes bacterium QH_1_64_81
GCCAGGCCCACGACCAGTCCCTTCATGCCGTGACGACCGGCTTCACCGAAGAGGGCCCGGACTTTGGATCCGACAACTTCGGATTCGTGGACGCCCCGCACGTGGCGGCCCTCTCGGGCCCTCCGACGACCTCGTACCGCCTCGGGGAGGTGTGGCACTTCTTCGACCGGCAGATCAACTACCCGGTGACCCTGCTCCCGGCGGACGACTTTGAGGCCTCCATGCTCGACGACGTGGACGTGCTCGTATTGCCGGGCGGGCAGTATGGCGACTGGCTCACGGACGCGCGGGCGGAGGCCCTCACCGAGTGGGTACGGCGGGGCGGACGGCTCCTGTCGATGGGCGACGCCAACGATGCGCTGGCCGACCGGGCCCCATACGCCCTCACCCGCAGAGACGCGGCGTCCCCCGACACGACCACGGCGGAGGCTCCCACTCCGTACGCTGCGCAGACCCGCGAGCAGCTGGCCGGCGCCACGCCCGGCAGCATCCACCGCGCGTGGCTCGACGACTCCCATCCGCTCGGCTTCGGCATCGAGCCGCCGTACTTCACACTCAAGCGCAACGACGCGGCCTTCGCCTACCTCGACGATGGGCAGATCGTCGGGGCACTCCAAACCCCGACACCGGTGAGCGGATTCATGGGCCACGAGGCGCAAGAAACGGTCGACGAGACCCTCCTCTTCGGCACGCAGCCCATTGGCGACGGACAGGCCACCTACTTCGTGGACAACCCGCTCTTCCGGGGCTTCTGGTACAACGGCCAGGTTCTCTTCGCCAACGCCGTCTTCTTCGTGGGGAATGGCTAATGGTGGCAAGGGGCGCTTCTTCCACACCCCCTCTCCCCCATTCCCCCAATCTCAAATCAGTCCATCCCGATGGAAAACATGTTCTCCAGGTCGTGGCTAGAGTGGACCCGAAAGCCGATAAGGGTCTCGGTGTCGGTGATTCCTTCGACCTGTCGGATTTGATTCGTGACGAGATCGGCGAGTTCCTCGTTTTTGGCGACGCGCAGCATGGCGACGAGGTCGACACGACCAGCCACGGAGTGCACCTCGCTGATGCCGTCGAGGGCCGCGAGGGTGTCGGCCACCTCGTTCACTTTGCCGCGCTCGGTGTCGAGAAGGACAATTGCAGTAACCATCGTGCGTGTGGGCGTTTGTGCGTGTAAGGCGTGTGGGCGTCGGAATGCACGACAAATATACGCCCGAACGCCCAGACGCCCAAACGTGCACATTCAGTCGTAACAGTCCCTCCAATGGCGTCCTCGACCGACGACGATCCCGCCGCCTCCGGGGACCACTACGTTTACGTCCTCGAATGCAGCGACGGCACCTACTACACCGGCTACACGACGGACGTGGAGCGGCGCGTGGCGGAGCACAACGAGGGCACCGCCGCCAAATACACCCGCGGCCGTCGGCCGGTCGAACTGATCTACGCCGAAATCTACGACACAAAGTCCGATGCGATGCAACGGGAGCACGCGATCAAGCAGCTCCGCCGGCCGGCGAAGGAGCAGCTCATCCAAAAAGACGCATAGATCGCCGTTAGCTGCTCCTCTGTAGCAACAGAGGATCTCTCGAGAACCTACCGGTGGTCTCTCCCTTTCCCCCTTTCCACGTTCCCGCCCTCACACCTGAAACAGCACTACAGCGGCAGGTTGCCGTGCTTCTTCGGCGGATTGTTCACCACCTTGTCCTCCAGCATGTCGAACCCGCGGATGAGGCGCTCGCGGGTCTCGCTCGGCTTGATGACGTCGTCGACGTAGCCGTACTCCGCCGCCACGTAGGGCGTGGCGAAGCGGTCGCGATACTGCTCCACGAAGTTGTCTTTCGTCACCTCCGGGTCGTCTGCTTCCTCCAACTCGTCGCGATAGATGATCTCGACGGCGCTTTCGGGCCCCATCACGGCCACCTCGGCGGTGGGCCAGGCAAAGTTGAGGTCGCCCCCGATGTGCGTCGAGTTCATCACGTCGTAGGCCCCGCCGTACGCCTTGCGCGTGATGACGGTGACGCGGGGGACCGTGGCCTCGCAGAAGGCGTAGAGCAGCTTCGCCCCGTGCTTGATAATGCCGTTCCACTCTTGGTCGGTGCCGGGCAGAAAGCCGGGCACGTCCTCGAACACGAGGAGCGGCACGTTGAAGGCATCGCAGGTGCGCACGAAGCGGGCCCCCTTGACGGAGGCGTCAATGTCGAGCACGCCCGCCAAGACGGCGGGCTGGTTGGCCACGATGCCCGCCGGGCGCCCGCCGATGCGGGAGAAGCCGGTAATCAGGTTCTCGCCAAAGTCCGGCTGAATCTCGAAGAAGTCGTCCGCGTCCACGATGTGCCGAATCACGTCCCGCATGTCGTAGGGCTTGTTCGGATCCTCCGGCACCAGGGCGTCGAGCTCGTCTCCATCGTGAGCACTCTCCACGTCCTCGCGCGGCACCCGCGGCGGGTCCTCCTCGCAGTTTTGCGGCAGGTAGCCCATGAGCTCGCGGATGCGACGGAGACAGTCCACGTCGTTGGGGCAGGTCACGTGGCTCACGCCGCTCTTGGTGGCGTGGGTGCGGGCGCCACCCAGGTCGGCGGCCGTCACCTCCTCCTGCGTCACCGTCTTCACCACGTTGGGTCCGGTGACGAACATGTAGCTGGTATCCTCCACCATGACCGTGAAGTCGGTGATGGCCGGGCTGTAGACGGCCCCCCCGGCGCACGGGCCCATGATCGCCGAGATCTGCGGGACGACGCCCGAGGCCTCGGTGTTGAGCTTGAAGATGTCCGCGTAGCCCCCGAGGCTCTTGACCCCCTCCTGGATGCGCGCGCCCCCGGAATCGTTGAGGCCGATGACCGGCGCCCCATTCTCCAGCGCCTTCTTCATCACGTTCACGATCTTGTCCGCGTGGGCGCGGCCCAGCGAGCCGCCGAACACGGTGAAGTCCTGGCTGAAGACGTAGACGAGCCGGCCGTTGATGGTGCCGTACCCGGTCACCACCCCGTCGCCGGCCGGCCGGTTCTCGTCGAGGTCGAAGTTCGTTTCCTGGTGCCGCACGAACGTGCCGAGCTCCTCGAACGAGTCATCGTCGAGCAGAATGTCGAGCCGCTCGCGGGCCGTGAGCTTGTCCTTTTCGTGCTGGCGCTCGATGCGCTCCTCCCCGCCCCCTTTCGCGGCCTCGGCGCGGCGGCGTTCCAGGTCGTCGTACCGGTTGGGGAACGCAGAATCATCGGACGGCGAGGGGTCTGCCTCGTCACTCATACGGAGAAGGGCGATTGGGTGAAGAGAAGCGGCGAGCGAAGCACGATGAAAGTAGGGAGCACACCGGGATCCGTCAATGGCCCCGCCCCTCCGGCGGCCCGCGCATTACAATTTGGAATCCCTGCAGGGTGGGCGTCCCCGACCCGGCGGGCGCCCCGAGGCCCCAGACGTGCGGCCCGTCGCCGCCCTCGCGGCACAACACGAGCTCGGAATCCGCCTTGAGCGGCACTCGTTTGAGAATAGGGCGCTCCGGATTGCGGGGGACCACGGATCGTTCGGAGTACAGCTTTCGACGATTCCAGCGGCGGGAAGTATGGCCAAAAATTTGCGCGAGAAAACGGGTGCTCCTTCCCAATCTCCTTTTCCCTCTCTCCGCACGCTCATGTTGGACCGACTTCCTTCCTCCTTCGTCAACCACATCGAGCTCTGGCTCAGCGGCGCAGGCCTCCTCGTCATCTTCGGGGTCTCCCTCA
>PXSX01000219.1:3857-7669 GCA_003022655.1 Bacteroidetes bacterium QH_1_64_81
GACATTGCCGACGAGGTCGAAAGTCTCTCCGAGGAGAGCATTGAGGGCTGGAAGGAGCGCTACAGCGGCGCCGTGGAGCGGACGACCGATCTGTAGTGCGGATTGCGTGGTGCGGATTGCGTACCGCCGCCCCGCGGGCACCCCGAAGCTCGAAATACGCCTCCACCGAGCGCATTGTACGCGGAGGAATTTATCGCGTCCAGCCAGACGGATCCGGCTCCCCTCGTCGAGATTATTGAGCAGGATCCCTCCGTGTCCGTCAACGTGCTCCGACGGGTCAACTCCGCGTACTACGGGGTACGGCGGGAGGTCGAAGGCATCGACCAGGCCGTTCGTCTTCTGGGATGCGTGGAGATCTCCTCAATCGTGCTTATCCGGGGGGTAGATGAGTTCCAAGAGCATTTCAGCTCATGCCTCATTCAAGCGCGTCGTACTCTTCCTGCTCCCGCGGCGGATGTGGTGGCGCACTCGTGGATCAGCAGTCCATTACATCCACGTCGTACAGTGGGAATTTATCGTCAGGCGTGACGACGGTGCACTCTTCCTCCTGGCCCTGAGCAATAACCATCCGGTCGAACGGGTCGCGGTGATGCATCGGGAGTTGACCTGCGGTAGCAGCGTGGAGGGACGTGATGGGAAGCTCGACAAAGGAGGAACGTGCGGCCTGTACCACGTCAGTTGCTGGGCGCTCAAGTTTTCCGACACTCACCTTGATCTCGATTTCCCACACGTTGGCTGGAGTAAAAAAGACCTCATTTTCGGGGTCCGCGAGTTCGGTTCGCGCTGGTTCTTTCAGATCTTCGGGTCGTGCCAGCGCGTAAATGAGCGCGTAGGTGTCAAGGAGAAGTTGCATAACGGGAGAGGGCTCTAGGGGCGCTCCTTGACACTGGCCTCAGGACTTAGATCACGCACCTGGTCGACGGCCCGTCGGCAGGCGGTACGAGTCGGATACGTGCTGCCGGAGTTGGCGAGAACAGCCCCGTCTTCGGTCTGGAGACGCCACCGGAAACTCCCGCTTTCATCCTGGTAGATCTCGAACGCCGCCGTTGCTGTCCGCTGCTCTTCGGCATCCCCGTTTTCAGAGATCGACCGGTCTCCCGAAGATTCCTGTTCCGAGGCGAGGAGGCGACTGTCATAGAACCGTTTTTCGATCTCCGACTCAGGCCGGAGAAGCGTCTTCAGGGCATCGGGATCGGGAACGTCCCACTGCCCGGCCAGAGCCCCAAGGCGTGTCGAGGGGTTGCTCATGAGAATCGGAACGTTTATTGGTGGCGACTCGAAGCTGCTTGAGGCCCCCAGAATCTTAGCCTCACAGCCTCTCTCTAGTCGTTAAAGCATTCATCATCCGTTCCCGTTCCTCCGATGCAATGATTCGCGCCGACACCGTACGCAACACCGCCCAGACGATGCTTGACCGGAACCAACGCCGCGGGGAGATTGGGGCCTCCGAGCGGATGCGGCAGGACGACCCGACGACCGAAGGATCCTCGTGGCTTCGAAGGCGCGTCTTTCCAAGTTTTCGGTTGTCGCACTGAGTCTTCTCATGATACCTCGGGCCTCCTCCGTCGTCATCTCCATTAGTTCGTATGGGTAGGTCTCCGGGTTTGTCACTGTAATTTCGCCGTTCAACTTCCAGCAGTATCTCTGAATTTGGAACAGGACCGTCTCTATCTCTTCCAGTGCCTTTCTCCTCCGCCTACGGCGCTAGAGGTATCGGTCTGCAGCGGCACCCCCGATTATTCCCAGAATTAGGGTGAGAATTGGAATGACCATGACCGTCTAGAGGAAAGAGTCCTATATGCCTTATTCAAGCACGTCGTACTCCTCCCGATCCTCCTCCGTCGCGCGCTCCAGAATGACGGCTTGTCCCCCGCTCCGTGCCAGGTCCGCCTCGATCATGTCGCTCGCCGTTACCAGCCCGCGCCGGACGCGGTAGGCGTGGGGGTTGTCCTCGTAGTCGGCATGGGGGGTGTCCTCAAAGACGTGCGCGACGTAGGTCCGGTCTGAATCGAGGAAGTCAAGAGGAATCGTCAGGGTCCGTGCCGTTGCGTTCGTGGTGGTGCCCACGTACCATGCCTCGCTGTCCTTCTTCCGGCGGGCGATGGTGATGGACTCCCCAATGCGGGCGTTCAGGACGTGGCTCTCCGACCAGTCGGCCGGCACGCGCTCGATGAATTCGACCGCGTCCTCCCCCTCGTAGTGCTCGATGAGATCGGCGGCCATCTGCACGGGACTGTAGAGCACGACCATGTTGGCTAGCTGCTTCGACAGCGTGGTGCGCACTCGGTGGTCCGGCATCGTCTCCTCCGGCGTCAGGTTGAAGATGCCGGGCGTGTAGTCGAGCGGCCCGGCTAACATACGTGTAAACGGAAGGGTGACGGTGTGCCGCGGCGGATTGCCCTCGCTCCAGGCGTTGTACTCCATACCTCGGACGCCCTCCCGCGTCATCATGTGGGGCCAGGTGCGCTCGATGCCCGTCCCCATGACCGGCTCGTGCACGTCGAGCATGATATTGTGCTCGGCCGCTTTCTCCACGACGCGCCGGTAGTGGTTCACCATCTGCTGGCCGTGGTGGTGGACGCCCTCCGGCCGGATGGGTCCTGCGTAGCCGGTCTTGATGGCTGGCACGCCCACCGAGTCGTAGAGGGCGAAAGCCTCGTCCATCTGACGCTCGTAGCTGGGCACGTCGCCCCCCGTTTCGTGGTGACCGATGAGCGCCACGCCCTTCTCGCGGCCATACTCGGCGACCTCTTCGAGATCGAAGTCGGGATAGGACTCGGCGAAGTCGAAATTATCGTCCCGGAGCCAGCTTTCCCAGCCAACGTTCCACCCTTCTACGAGTACGCCGTCAATGTCGTGTTCGGCGGCGAAGTCCATGTAGCGCTTCGTCCGCTCGGTGGTGGCCCCGTGCGCGTCGGTTTGGCCCCACGTGTGTGTGCCGATGTGCATGCCCCACCAGATGCCGACGTACGTCATCGGCTCAATCCAGGAGGGATCCCCGATCTTCGACGGCTCATTAAGGTTTTGGAGAAGGTGCGATTCGATGAGGCCGCCGGGGCGGTCGGCGATCTGGAGGACGCGCCAGGGCGTCTGGTGGGGCACGCTCGCCTTCACCTTTCAGGGCGGCCTCGTGGAGCGCTAGGTATCGGTTCTCGTCCGGGCTGCGCATCGTGAGCGGCGGGTTAACGGCCCCGGGCCGGTCCTCCTTCGAGGTCGGGCGGACGGGAGTTCGGTCCTCGTCGTCTTCGAGGTACGAGTTGAAGCTGATCGCGGCCGCGCGGTCCCGGATCGCGCTCAGGGGCGTCTCGCGGTAGACCCACTCGTAGTTGTCGTAGTCGTCGGGGATCCACCAGGCGGTGTGGTCCGCCGTGAGACGAAAGTGGGTCTCCTCCGATGCGATGCGGAGCGAGTCGAGGTTTGGCTGTTCGGGCCAGCGATAGCGGAACGCCACGCCGTCATCGTAGGCCCGCAGGACAAGAGTGAGCCATCGCTCCGGTTCCTCTGTCTCCCGCAGCCGAATTGTGCGCTCAGCGAAGTGGTTGCGCACGGTGTCCTGCGTGCCCCACACGGGCGTCCACGTGTTGTCGACCGTGCGCTCGGTCGTCTCGATCATCTCGAAGCCGTCGCGCAAGGGCGGGGCGTCCTCGAAGTCGAAGCCGAGCGGGGAGGGCGCCACGAGCGTGTCGCCGTCGGCCCGGACGTGGTAGTGAGGACGCTCGTCGACCCGGTCGACGCCGATGGTGATGGAGCCGTCGGGGGAGGTTGCAGTCATCATGTCGTTGGAGGAGCAGGCAGTGAGGGCACGGACGAGC
>PXSX01000220.1 GCA_003022655.1 Bacteroidetes bacterium QH_1_64_81
CTCCATCTCGCTTCCTCATCCTCCGTATCGCACATGGAGCCCTCCACCGCCCGGCCCGACCTGAACCCCGACCAGCGCGCCGCCGTCACGGCTTCGATGGAGCCTCAGCTCGTGGTGGCCGGGCCGGGCACCGGCAAAACGCGCGTCCTCGTGTGCCGCGCCGCCCATCTCCTCGAACAGCAGAACGTGACGCCCTCCCGCCTCGTCCTCGTCACCTTCACGCGACGGGCCGCCCAGCAGCTCACCGACCGGCTGACGACCCTCGCAGGTCCCGAGGCGCAGCACGTCCGCGCCGGCACCATCCACCACTTCTGCTACGAGACTCTTCGCGCACATCCCGACCCCGCCGACATCCCCGAGGACTTCATCGTGGTCGACGACGCGGTGACGGACGCCTTCTGGCAGCGCTGGTACGAGGCCCACGAGCGCTGGTGCGTTGAGAACGAGCTCCACAGCTACCGCCAGGTCAAAACCCACGTCAGCCGCATCAAGCTCGGCATCGACACGGTGTCGGGGCGGCTGACCGAGGGCCTGCGCGCTTACGGCGAGATGCTGGCCGACCGGGGCGCACTCGACTTCGACGACTTGCTCGCGAAAACGCGCGACCTGCTGCGTGCGCACGACGACGTGCGGGCCGATCTCGCCGCAGAGACCGACGCGGTGCTGGTCGACGAGTTCCAGGACACCGACCCCGTACAGTTCGACATCCTCCGCCGCCTCGGCGAGGAGGGGGTGCATCTCTACTGCGTGGCCGACGACGACCAGTCCGTCTACCGCTTCCGCGGAGCGCGCCCCGCCAACCTCCGCCGCTACATCGAGCGGTTCGACTGCACCGCAGAGCGCGGCACGCAGCACATCCTCACCACCAACTACCGGTCGAACCGCTCCATCTACGCGGTGGCCGAGACGGTGCTCGACGGCGAGGGGCGGCTGAAGCAGCGCGGCGACATTCGCACGCGGGACGAGGGCGTGGAGCCGGTACGCCTCGTGGCCTGCGACGATCCGGAGGCCGAGCGGGCCTACGTGCTCCGCCAGATCCGGAACTGGATTGAGGACGGCGCGGACCGGAGCGACCTGTCCGTCCTCACCCGGTGGAACCGCCGCCTCGCGGCGCTGGAGCGCGACTTCCTCCGGGCCGGCATGGCCTGCGAGACGAGCAGCAGCGAGGATCTCTTGGAGACGCCGCCTGCCCAAAAGCTGCACGCCCTGCTCCGCGTCGTCGACGCCCGGCGCCGCGACCGGCCCGTCGACGCGCCCATGACCGAGCTGCTGAGGCAGATGCTGCCGGACGGCGTGATGGCGCGACTGCGCGACTTTGGGGAGCGCACCATGCCGGGCGCGGGTCTGTGGGCGGTCTTCCAAACGATCGTCTCGAACGAGCAGGCGCGCCGCAGCGCCGGGCTCGATCCGGTCGCGGCGCGCCTCGATCGGGCCTACGCCACGATCACGAACCTCTTGCAGAAGACGCGGGAGGCGGATCTCGACATCGGGCGCTTCGCCCGCGAGGCGCTTCGCCAGCTCGGCGATCCCCTCCAGCTGCTCCGCCGCCACGCTGCGACCCTCACCGACCCCGTCTCGCTCCCGTCCGTCCGGACGGCTGGTCGCGTGTTGGAGCAGTGGCGGGAGGCACAAGACGCCCCCGACGCCCCGCGCCTTCTCCTGCACCACCGCACGCCCCAGATCACGCGGCTCTGGCGACAGCTCGTGCGGCGGGCGCTCAATATTGAGACCGACCCGCCCGCGCCTCTGCCGGAGATACAGGAGGCCCTCCTTGCGCGCCCCGCCGACGAGGGCATTCCCCCGCTCGGCGCCGACGATGTGGTCCTCACGACCGACCTGGAGGCCCTCCTCCGCTGGGCCGAGCGGACCGACGCGTTTCCGGCGACGAACGACACGCCCCAGATTCTCCTCCTCGCCCCCGACGCTGCCCTGCCGTCCGACCGGCAGACGCTGCTCGGGGTAGCCCCCGGCGACGTGCACCTGGTAGACGCCGACGCCGCCGTCCACAGCCCCTCCGTCCGGCTGGTCAAGCTCCTGCAGATGACGACCGGGCCGTCCGCCGCGGAGCCGCTCTTTCCCGAGTACGTGATGGTCGACATCGAGGCCACGAGCACCGATCCGCGCCACTGTCGCGTGGCCGAGATCGGCGCCCTGAAGGTGCGGGACGGAACGGTCGTGGACCGCTTCTCTGAACTCGTGCAGCTGCCCGGCGACCTCACGGCCGATGAGCGCGAGACGCTGCGCACGGTGTGCGGGCTGGATCCGGACACCGACTTCGGGGACGCCCGGCCCGAGGCTGAGGTCTGGGCCGACTTCTGCGACTTCGTGGGCGCCGCCCCCCTCGTCGCCCACAACGGCCAGCGCTACGACTTCCGCGTCCTGCGCCGCCTCGCCGAGACGCACGACACAAATGCACAATGGGCGACGACGTACGACCTTCTGCCCGCCGCCCATGATCTCTTCCCCGACCTCCGCCGCTACGACGCCGCCCACCTTCGAAAAACCCTTCTGGACGACGACACCGACACGGCCCACCGCGCCCTGGCCGACTGCGAGGATCAGCAGCGCATCTTGGAGCGGCTGCAGGACGAGCGAGTCCGGCAGCACCGGATCCTGGCCCACGAGCCGCTCCTCCCCCTCCTCGTCGCCGCCCTGACGTACGAGTCGCCCGTGCCGGACGCCCTCTCGCCCGACGCGCAGGCCTTCCTGCAGGTCGGCCACATGTGGGCCCTGCGCGACGCCTCCCCCGCCGGCGACGACCTGCGCTCCCTCCTCCCCCGCGCCCTCCCCGACCGGCTGCGCCACCACGCGCTCTACGCAGTGATCGACGAAGAGGCCCTGCTAACCGTGTCCGCGGGCCTGCAGCCCGGCCTGGCCCGCCGCCTGGAGGCCCTCTTCGCACCTTATGCCGACCAGCCGCTCCGGAGCGAGGCCCTAGACGACCTGCTCACCCACCTTGCGCTCTGGGGGGAAGAGACGGCTCCGCAGGGCGAGGACGTGGTCACCCTCTCCACCTATCACAGCGCCAAGGGGCTCGAGTTCGAGCGCGTCGTGTGCATGGACGTGCACAACAACGCCTTCCCGCCCTACTTCGCCCGTGACCCAGAGGAGCGCCGTGAGAGCCGCCGGCTCCTCTACGTCGGCATGACGCGGGCCGAGCGCCACCTCGTGCTCACCTATCCGGAGCGCGAGCGCGGCTACGACCGCCGGCTGACCCCCTTCCTCGACGCGGCACCGGGGGAACTCCTCCACACCGTGGAGAATGACGATTCTCCTCGGTGAACAGCGCACAGGGTGCCGATCCATCTCCCTCCTCCGCGATCCGCTGTCGAGTCACCACACGGGCTCGGCGCCGAAGTCGGTGAAGAGCACATCGAGCACTGGGTAGGTGTTGCGGAGCTGCTGGAGCTGTTCGCGGGGGCTGAGCGGCTCGTCGGAGGCACCGGCGTCCGCCTCCGTACTGTCGGTCGTCGTTTCCACGACGAACCGGATCTCCTCGACCGACTGCTCGACGGTGGTGGCAACGTGTTGCAACAGGACGCGCTTGCGGTCGCGCAGCGAATCTCGATGCAGGTCCCGGGGCACGGTTACGGTGAGCGTTCCCGCCGTGCACTCCACGGGCTCGGCCTCGCGCAGCAGGGAGCCGAGGCTGATGTGCTCCTCTTTGACGGCCTGCACGATGCGGGGCCACGCGGCGGCCA
>PXSX01000221.1 GCA_003022655.1 Bacteroidetes bacterium QH_1_64_81
CACGACACGAGCGACTTCGACCCGCAGGATATGCGCACGATGGGTGGGCTGGGCGAGTACATGCCCGCCACCCGGTGGACCTACCTGCTGGCCACGCTGGCCATCTCGGGGATCCCCCTCACCGCTGGATTCTTCTCGAAGGACGAGATTCTGTTTAAGGCCTTCGAGTACGGATACGACGGCCACACTTATGCAATGCTGGTCTGGATTGTGGGGGTGCTCACGGCGGTCCTCACGGCGTTCTACATGATGCGCTCCTACATGCTGACGTTCGAGGGCGCGCCGCGCTGGCCGATGGCGGACCGGTTGGAACCCCACGAGTCGCCCGCTACGATGACGGGGCCGCTGTGGACGCTCGGGATTCTCTCCATCATCGGCGGATTCATCGGGCTGCCCGCGGTCATCAAGGGCGGGAAGTGGAACTGGATTCATCATTATCTGGGGGCCGAGTACGGGGGACCGGTGGCCGAGGCGTCGCTGCACGGCCACGTGCCGCTGGCGCTAGAATGGGGGCTCATTCTCCTGAGCTCGGTTATCGCCCTCGGGACGGTCTACTACGCGTGGCACGTCTACGCGGCGCAGGGACTGGCGTTTGACGCTCTGCTAAAGCGCCGCCTGCAGGGCCTGTACCGGACGTGGGAGGACACGTATTACTGGGACGACTTCTACAATGGGGTCGTCGTGGGTACGCTCATCGACGGCATTGGCCGGAAAGGCTTTGCCGCGTTCGACGATACGGTCGTAGACGGAGCCGTAAATGGGATCGCGGACGCGGCCCAGAATGCGAGCGGTCTACTGCGCCGGACGCAGACGGGGATTGTGCAGAACTATGCGCTGGCCCTTGCCCTCGGCGCAGCGCTCGTGGTGGGGTTGATGCTTTATGGAATCTGACGGAAATCGGTCGGATGCATCTTAATTGCTGCTCAGACATGTGAGGATACTGACTGTGCAGTCACTCGTGAAACGTGACTCGTAATGCGTGATGAAGATACCAAGTCAAATTCCAGTAATCACGTCATTCACGTATCACGCATCACGGATCATAATTGTTAGGGAGAGAGGATAATTGCGGAGTGAGCCTTCACAGCCTGCAACGTGCTGCTCGAATATGAACATCCCCTACCTCACATCCCTCGTCATTTTCCTCCCGGCCGCCGGGGCGCTGCTGACGCTCTTCCTGCGTCGGGCCTCGGCGATCCGGTGGACGGCCCTGGCAACGACGACGGTCACGTTTCTGCTCTCAACTGGGCTCTTCGTGGGCTACGATCCGTCGGTGAGCACGGCCCTGGCGCCGCAGCTCGCGGATGTCTGGGCGGGGTGGTTGCCGGAGGGCTTTGACGTGAAGTACTTCGTCGGCATCGATGGATTGAGCCTGCTACTCGTGATGCTGACGACCCTGCTCGGGCCCGTCGTCGTTCTGTCCTCCTGGACCTACATCGGGGAGAAGCAGAAGGGCTACTATTCGCTGCTCCTCCTGCTTCAGACCGGCATTACGGGCGTTTTTGCCTCGTTCGACCTCTTCCTCTTCTACATCTTCTTTGAGCTCACGCTCATACCGATGTACTTCATCATCGGAATCTGGGGCGGCACAGAGCGCATCTACGCGGCGGTCAAGTTCGTGATCTACACGCTCGTGGGGTCGCTGCTGATGCTAGTGGGCATCCTTTATCTCGGCTACGCGGCGGGGGAGGCGGTGAACAACGGCGTGTTCACGACCGACTGGTACACGCTCCTGGAATACAACGTGCCGCTGGCGACGCAGGGGTGGCTCTTTGCGGTCTTCGCGTTCTCGTTCGCCATCAAGGTGCCGCTCTTTCCACTGCACACCTGGCTGCCGGACGCCCACGTGCAGGCGCCGACCGGGGGGTCTGTCATCCTAGCCGGGGTTCTGCTGAAGATGGGGACCTACGGGCTCCTCCGTTTCTGCCTACCGTTCTTCCCAAACGTGGCGCAGAGCTACGCGGGGCTCTTTGCGGTGATCGCCGTGATCGGCATCATTTACGGCGCCCTGGTGGCGCGGGTGCAGGCGGACGCCAAGAGCCTCGTGGCCTACTCGTCGATCAGCCACCTCGGGTTCGTAGTGCTCGGCCTCTTCGCCTTTACGACCGAGGCCCTGCAGGGAGCGGTCATTCAAATGATTAACCACGGACTCTCTACCGGCGCGCTCTTCCTGCTGGTGGGCATGCTGTACGAGCGCCGCCACACGCGGCTGATGGAGGATTACGGCGGACTGGCCACGTCGGTGCCCGTCCTCACTACGTTCATGGTCATCAGCGTTCTCGCCTCGGCGGGACTGCCGGGCCTCAATGGGTTTGTGGGAGAGTTTCTGATTCTGCTCGGCTCGTTCCAGAGCACAGTCCTCAACAGTCCCGTGCTCGTGGCCCTCGCCACGAGCGGCGTCATTCTCGCCGCCGTCTACCTGCTGCACATGATGTACCGCACCTTCTTTGGCGAGCTCACCGACGAGGCCAACGCGCAGATGGCCGACATGAATGCCCGCGAGTTCGGGCTAATGGTGCCGCTGATCGTGCTGATGTTCGTCCTCGGCTTTTACCCGAACCCGTTCCTCCAGCAGACGGCGCCCACGACGGAGTTCCTCCTGGAGACGGTAGAGGAGAAGCGAGCCGCCGTTCAGCAGCAGGCTGATGAGCCGCCGACGAAGGCCCCCCCTGCGCCGCTGGAGACTGAGGAAGTCATCATCTCCCCACCGGACAGTACTCCGTAGACGATTCGCCTTCTTACTCATCCATCGCTTCAGCTGCCTATGCCTTCTCGTGAACCGCTGTCTGATGCTGACATTGACGACGCTCTTTCCGACTTGGACGGGTGGACCCACGCCGACGACAAGCTTCAGAAAACCTTCGAGTTCTCTAACTTCCGGGAGGCGATCAGCTTTATCGTTCGCCTCTCGTATCACGCCGAGGAGATGATGCACCACCCGGAGTTGGAGAACGTCTACAGCACGGTCTCGGTGGCCCTTACGACGCACGACGCGGACGGAAGGGTGACGGGGATGGACGTGGAGTTGGCGAAGAAGATCGAGGATTTTGTCTGGGTCTAACCGTGAAAAGATGTCCCGGTGGGACGTCTCTCTACGATGGGGGGGATGCTTTTTGAGCGAGGTAGGATTTTTTATCTATGGATTTGTCCAGTGCCTTTTCGACCGTCGTGGCCGATCTCCCCGCCGTCTTTTCGATGACGGTGGCGGGGCTTGTGGGACTTGCAATGGTGGCTCTCGATGCGTTTCGCAACGACCACCCGGCCATTCCATGGCTCGGGGCGGCGGCCCTGACGGTGTCGGCAGTGTGGGAGGTTACCCAACTCGGAGCGCCGCAGGGAACGGTGTTCTTCGAGACGCTACGGACCGGGGGGTTCGTGGCGTTCATCAACCTGATTATTCTGCTTACGGGATTGGCCACCACGCTCGTGTCGATCCCCTATCTAAACCAGCTGCGGCACGGATACGGGGAGGTCTACGCCCTCCTCCTCTACGCCACGGTGGGAATGATCATGCTTGGCTCGGCCAACAACATGATCAGCATCTTCCTCGGGCTGGAGACGATGTCGGTCTGTCTTTACGTCCTCACGGGGCTCGTTCGCGAGGACGAAGGGGCCGTAGAAAGCGCGCTCAAGTACTTTCTGCTCGGCGCCTTCTCGACGGGCTTCTTTCTGTACGGCATTGCGCTGATGTA
>PXSX01000222.1 GCA_003022655.1 Bacteroidetes bacterium QH_1_64_81
AGCGGGCGGAGGGAGCGAGTGAGACGCATGGGGGCTGGAGCGTTACGGGTCGAAAACGGACGGCGGTTGTCGGCTCGCAGTATAAAACAGCTGCTGCTGCAATGTCAGACTATTTTAAGTTTCATAATCAACCATGCTTTTACGGCGCAGCGGAATGTAAGAAACTGGAGCAATCTTTCTCCTTCTGAGACGGCGCGATGGGCTTAACGGCGCGTCGCTCCGTCCCTTCTGGAAAACTTCGTGTGTCCCCCGGCTCCTTACCGCCGATCCGTTGCCATTTCCGTCTCCATAATGCTTTATTTAAATCCCTAGAGTCAGCGCTCCAAACCAATCTGCTTTCCGGACATGGCTGACGACGAGCATCTACTCGACTTCGAGAAGCCCCTCGTCGAGCTCGAAGACAAGCTCGCGGAGATGCGGGACCTCAACGAGGAGACGCAGGACGACCTCTCCAACGAGATTAAGGCGCTGGAGGACCGGGTCGAGCGGCTGCGGACGTCCATCTACCGCAACCTCACCCGGTGGCAGCGGGTCCAGATTGCCCGCCACCCGCAGCGGCCATACACGCTGAATCACATCGAAGCGCTCACGGAGGATTTCACGGAGCTGCACGGCGACCGCAGGCACGGCGACGACCGCTCGATTGTCGGCGGGCCCGCCCAGTTTATGGGCAGCCGGTTCGGCTACCGCGACCGCACGGTCATGATTCTGGGCCACCAGAAAGGCCGCGACACCAAAGAGCGCAAGTACCGTCGCGTGGTCGTCCTGCTCGATACGCCCGGCGCCTACCCGGGCATGGAGGCCGAGGAGCGCGGGCAGGCGGAGGCCATCGCACACAACCTGTTCGAGATGGCGAAGCTGGAAACGCCCATCGTCGTGGTCGTCATTGGCGAGGGGGCGTCCGGCGGCGCCCTGGGGATTGGCATCGGCGACCGCATCCTGATGCTCGAGAATGCCTGGTACTCGGTCATTGCGCCGGAGAGCTGCTCGCAGATCCTCTGGCGCTCGTGGGAGCACAAGGAAGACGCGGCCCGGGCGCTCAAGCTCACGGCCACGGACCTCACCGAGGTTGGGATCGTCGACGAGATCGTGCCCGAACCGGTGGGCGGGGCACACCGCGACCCCGAAGAAACATACCAG
>PXSX01000223.1 GCA_003022655.1 Bacteroidetes bacterium QH_1_64_81
CTCCTCCACCGTCTGGATGGGCTCGACCGACCGCTCGACCAGCATCGAGTCGCCCTGCACGGTCCAGACCACGGGGGGCTGATCCGGGGTGCGCGTGTGCACGGCGCGGCGGGGGACCACATGGTACGTGCCGTCCTGGCGGCCCTGGATGTCCACCTCCGTATAGGTGCCCACGGCCAGGGGCGGGCGCTCCGGCGCATAGCTGCGCTCCGCCGCCGAAGGACGCTCGGGCCGCTGCGACTGGACGCGCATCGCTTGGTCGTAGGGGTCGGGCACGCGCACCACCACGTCGACGGTGCGGGTCTGCTCGCTGACGGCCCCCTCGACGCGGTGGACACGACCCTGCCACGCGAACTCCTCCCCGCCGTACGTGGCCGTCACGGTCGCGGGCAACTTGGCCCCGGACTGCTGCCCCGTGGTCGCCCACAGGTTGCGAATGAGGGCCGCCTTGCGGGTGGGAAGAGACACGACGATCTCGGCCGCCTCGGTGCCGTAGACCGTAGCGACCGGCGTGCCCGGGGCCAGGTACGCCCCGAGGTCGGCCTGCTTCTGGCGCACCATCCCGTCGAACGGCACCTGCAGCCGGGTGCGCTCCAGGTTGGTTCGGGCGGTCTCCAGCGACGCCTTGGCGCTTTGCAGGTTGGCCTCCGCCTGGGCCACCTGCGGCTCGTTGAAGACGAACCGGCCCAGCTCGGTGCTGTCGGGGGCGGGGGCCGCCCCGGCGCGCTCCCGGACGCGTTCGTAGTCCGCCCGGGCGGCCCCGGCTTCCTCGCGGGCCTGGAGGAGCTGGAACTTGGCCTGCGTCACCTGCGCCTCCGCCTGCTTCAGGGCGCTGCGGTAGTCGGACGGGTCGATGCGGGCGAGCGTCTCGCCGGCCGCGAACCGCCCCCCGCTCACGAGCGCATCGGACACGTCTGCGAGGCGGCCCCCCACCTCGGCAGTGAGCTGAATCTCGCGGGCGGGCTGCACCGTGCCGGTGCCGCGCACCAGCAGGCTGCCAGCTCGCACCTCCACCGGCGTCGTTGAGACGCGGGGCGACTGCGGGGGGGGCTCGCTCGTCTCTGCCTGGGGCGCAAAGGCGTATAGGACAAACATGATCGCGGCGGCGCCGACGAGAATTCCGGCGCCCACGAAGTACCACTTGAGGTCGCTACGGTCCATGAGTCGGGTCAGTAGGTCGGAAGTACGAAGCCGACAGGGCAAGAACGCGATTACTGGAACAGCCGGGGATCCTTGGGCGCGGGCGCCTCGGTCCACGCGCCGCCGAGGGCGCGGTGAAGGGCGAGGCGGGCGTTGACGACCGCTAGCCGGACGCCGGCCCGTCGCGTGCGGGCCTGCACGAAGGTGCGCTCTGCGTCGAGGAGCGACAGCACGTCGCCGATGCCGCGCTCGTAGCGGTCGCGTTGAGCTTGGAACGCGTCTTTCGCCGCGTCCACCTGTTGCTGCACCTCGCGGTAGCGCCGGCGCTGCTTGTCGTAGGCCACCAAAGCGGCCTTCACCTCGCGGAACGCCGTGAGGACCGTTCGCTCGTAGCGGGCCGCCTGCTGCTTGTAGCGGGCCTCCGCGGCGCTAAGGTTGGCCCGCAGGCGCCCGCCCTGAAAGAGGGGCGCGGTGAGCTGGACCACGAAGTTGGCAAAGACCTGCCCGGGGTCCACGAGCCCGGCCAGTTCGCTGCTCTGCGCGCCGCCCTGACCGGTGAGCGACAGGCTCGGCAGCATCTCGGCGCGCGCCGCCCCAATCTGTTGGCGGGCGGCCTCCAGTCGCCGCGCCGATGCCCGCACGTCGGGCCGCTGCATGAGGAGGTCCGCGGGAAGGCCCGCGGGAATGGGCTCGGGGGCGAGAGGGGCGGTCATCGAGTCGGGGAGGAGGGCGCGCTGCTCGCCGGCGAAGCGACCCAGGAGCGTGGCGAGGCGGCTCTGCGCGTCGTACAGCCGACGCTCCAGGTCCGGCTGCTCCGCCCGGGCGGCCTGCAGGCTCTGCCGGACGCTGTAGAGCCGGAACGACGGGATCAGGCCCCGGTCGTAGCGGTCCTCGGTGATCTCGAGACGCTGCTCCAGCAGGTCGATGGTCCGCTGTCCGAGTTGCACCTGTCGCCGCAGAGAGGCGATCTGGGCGTACGTCGAGATCGTCTGGCTGATGACCGAGAGGCGGGCGGTCTGCAGGTCCGCCGCCGTGGCGAAGTACTGACTTAGCGCCGCTTTGCGCTCGCTTCGGACGCGGCCCCAGAAGTCGAGTTCGTACGAGAAGCCGAGCGTGGCCTGGTAGTCCGCAAACTCGAAGCGGTCCGGGCCTCGCCCTCCGCCGATGGCACCGCCGATGCCGGTGTTGGCCGGCTGGTTTTGATAGCTGACCTGCCCGTCGGCACTCACGCTTGGAAACAGTGGCGCCCGTGCGATGCGGAACTGGGCGGCCAGTTCTTCGACCTGGGATCGGGCCACCTCGAGGTCGAGGTTGGCGGCGAGGGCCGTGTCGACGAGGGCCGTGAGGGCCGGGTCGTCGTACGCGGCCCACCAACGGGTGGCGTCGTAGGCGGCCGTGTCGGCGGCCGCGGCGGGCAGCGTCGTGTCGCCGGCGGCCGCCTCAAACCGACCGGGGAGTTCCTGTTCGGCCTCTGGCGTGGACATGGATGGCGTCAGTGAACAGCCCGCAATTATGAACAGGACCGCCAGGGTAGTGGCTGCAGTCAAACGGAAGGGCTTCATTTCAAAACGTTAAACGTTACAACGTTGAACGACGCTATCGGGGCGCGAGGCCGTGATAGATGAGGTCGAACAGGTGCTCCTTCCGGGCCTCCACGAACGCCCCCCAGTCGTCCGCCGCGTCGGGATGCATGATCTCCACCGTCGGCCGGGCCACGAAGAAGAAGAGACACGTCGAGATCACGGAAAGGACCGTGTGGTGGGGATCGACCGACCGAATCTCGCCCGCCTCCACGGCAGCGGCTATCCTCTTGACGAGGATCTGAGGCGGGGCCTCGCCAGATTTTGTGGCATCCGGCAGGTGTTCCCCGATCGGGCTGCCGCCGGCCAGGTTTTCCTGGACCATCAGCCGCATGGCGGCCTCGTTGGAGCGCACGAACTCGACATATCCGTCGATGAACGCACGAAGGGTCTCTTCGAACGTGGGGGCCTCCTGCATCGACTCGCCGAACGAGGCAGCGAACCGGCGCACCGTGTACGCGAGCACCTCTTCGTACAGCGTCTCCTTGTCCCGGAAGTAGTAATGCAGCATCGCCTTGTTGATGTCGGCCGCGTCGGCGATGGCCTGCATGCGCGCTCCGTGCCGGCCCTCTCGGGCAAATATCTGGAGGGCCGCGTCGAAAATCTGACGCTCTGTGTCGGAATAGTCGGAGCGCGGATTGGAGGCGTCGGGCATGGACAGTGTCAATAATGAGAATTTGACCGATGTAATCGGAGGACAATCGTCTGGTTCAACCAAATGGTTAACTGTTACACAAAGATCATTGTTGAATGGCCAACGCTCGGCAAGCACATGGTGGTCAACTGTTGAACCCCCCAGCGGCACGGCGGGTGATGGAGCAGGGCGTGAACCGCACCATGAAGGCCCCAATCGGCTCATGTTAGCTCGGAGCTGAACAATCTCGGCCACGTGTTTTTGCAAAGGCCAGAACGGCGTGTTCCAAGAAATAGCGTCCCACGTGTTGCGATGAT
>PXSX01000224.1 GCA_003022655.1 Bacteroidetes bacterium QH_1_64_81
AGGCGGTCGTATTGACGGAAGGCAGTCGTATTGACAGAAGGCGGTTGCATTCCTAAACAGGAGAGGTGCCGGGGCTGCAAACGCCGCTATGAACGCCGCCGCCACAGAACACCGCCCGCCAGGCCGCCGAGGCCCAGCAGAAGCGCCAGTCCCCACGACCCCGCCGGGCTTCCCATCGGGCCCGCGGTCGCCGGCACGGCGGACGCCTCCGCCTCCAGGGCCGCGAGGCGGTCTTTCATCGTCGCGATCTGCCGAACCTTCTCCTCTAGCGAGTCGATTTGGGACTGCTGCGCTTCCAGCCGCTCGGCGACGGCTCCGCTGCGCCCGAGACCGACCGCGACGGTCACTTCCCCGATGCCCTCAGCCGACTTGGACGACCAGGCCTGCCCGGCAACCGGGCCGTGCTCCGCGCGGCGGTACTCCCCCGGCGAGACCGCCCGGGCCGTCCCGTCACCTCGGCCGCTGGGGACGATCAGGTCGCCCCGGTCGACCGATCCGCGCACCTTCGCCGGCACCTGCCCGACAAAGGCCACCTCGACACGCCGGCCCTCCTCCGCGTCCGGGCCGGACGACGGGGCCGCGTTGCCCGTCATGATCGGCGCGGTCGAGGCGATCATCACCCGATCGGCGCCCTCGGCCCGGAGGCTCACCGTCCCGCCGCGGACGCCGACAATCTCGGCGGGCTCCGGCGCCTCCGCCTTCTCGGCCACCGGCAGCTCCTCGGCGAAGTCCGCGCCGTCGCCCGCATAAGTGACCCCGCCGGAGCCGTTGCCCTCGATCGCTCCGACGCTGGTGCCGTTCCGTTGGTAGAAGCTGAGGTAGGTCGTTCCCGAACCTGGATTGCGCCGGCCGGCCTGCAGGCCCAGCACGTCCGTGTTTTTACCGCGGTGGGTGTTTTTGATGAGGGCGATGTTGCCGGTGGGGTCGTTGGCGACGCCCTCGTTGGACTTCTCCTTCGTCACCTCAAACCGGACGCTCGGATCGGAGGGGCCGACGGCCAGGTCGCCGCTTTTCTTGAGCACCATCGCGTCGGAGGGGTTATTATCAGAGGAGCCGTTGCCCGCGACGAACAGGCTGTTGTCGTCGGACGTATTCGCGCTGTTGTACGCGCCGATCGAAAGAGACTGGTCGGTGGCGGCGGTCGTCTCATAGCCCATCGCGGTGGACCCATCGCCGCTGGCGTACGTTTGGTTGCCCATCGCGGTGGACGAGGCGCCGCCGGCGGACGTGATGAAGCCCATCGCGGTGGACCGCTCGCCGAAGGCGGTCGTGTTGCTGCCCATCGCGGTGGACCCATCGCCGCTGGCGGTCGTGTTGACCCCGAAAGCCACCGACCAGCTCCCGATGTTGCTATCGTCCCACTGGCTGCCGCTCACATACCCGGCGCGGAAGGCGCCCTTGCCCGGGTACCACATCATCCGCGTGCCCCGGCCTGTGGCGGGAATCGCGCCGGCGCCGGAGGAGACGTAGGGGGCCAGCAGGGCGCCGTCGTCGTAGCTTTCGAGCACGACGTCGCCACCGGCGTCTTCGATGGTTGTAAGCGGCGTGGGGCCCTGGGCTAAGGCCGTCGTCGCAGTGAGCAAGACGCCAACGAGGAGCATCAGGAAAAGAGTCGCCAAGCGAACAGGACCGGTCATGACTGAAAACCTCAGATTTAGAACATTCGATCACGAGAGGGAAGGAGTGCGTCGCGGGCGCCACGGACGGTTTTGGCCCCAACGCGGCGACACCCATGAGTTCGACCCTCGGGCCTTGGGGCCGAGCAGTCCCCGCTTCCGACGGTCGGCACGGGCCCGCAGCAGAAGCGATCGAAAGAATACGGCACGGCCCGTTTCCGAATGCGACAAAATCCCCCCCGAACTGCGACATGTCGGAATTGAGGGGGGAGACTGTCTGATTTGACCCCCACGGCCGCACACCCGAACGCCGCTCATTACGGAGCGTCGGCCGAGGCGGCGTCCGGGTAGGCCGACGGGCAGCACCCGAACCGCTCTTCGAAGCGGGTGGTGAACGTCTCGGGCGTGCCGAAGCCGACCTCGTAGGCAACCTCCGACACGGTTCCGGCCTCCTGTTCGAGGAGCTGGGCGGCCACGTCGAGCCGGTAGCGGCGGACGAAGGCGGCGGGGGTGGTGCCGGTCGGTTGCCTCCACGTCCGGGGACGGAAGATTGTCGGTCCCGTCATCACGGGCGCCGGCCCAGTGGGCCTCCAGAAGACGGGCGAGGCGGGCCCGCAGCGTGTCGATCGAGAACGGCTTGGTGACGTGCGCGTCGGCCCCGGCCTCCAGGGCGGCCACCGCGTCGTCCTCGTCGGCCCGGGCCGTGAGCAGCACGATCGGCGTACGGGCCAGGTCCTCGCCCTCGCGGACGCGGCGGCACAGCTCGATGCCGCCCATCCCGGGCATCATCAGGTCCGTGAGGATGAGATCCGGCTCTGCGGCCTGGGCCGTGCCAAGCCCCTCCGCCCCGTCTTCGGCTTCGACCAGGTGGTAGTCGTCGGCGAGGTGGCGGCGCAGGTAGGCGCGCACGTCGTCGTTGTCCTCCACCACCAGGAGCACGGGCCGGTCCGGCGCCTCCGCCGAAACGCCGTCGCCCGAGGGAGCGGAGACGCCCGGTTCCGGTTCGGCCTCCCGCCCGCCGTCCGGCCCACTGCTGTCCCCGACCGCGCCCGGCTCGACCGTCGGGAGGGGAAGACGGACCGTAAACGTGCTCCCCTCGCCCGGCGTGCTCTCGACCTCGATGGTGCCGCCGTGCAGCTCAACGTACTCGCGGGCCAGGGCGAGCCCGATGCCGCTCCCGTCCGGATCGGTCGCCGCCCCGCTGCCCCGAGCAAACCGCTCGAAGATCTTCTCCTGCTGCGCGGGCGGAATCCCAGCCCCCGTATCCGTCACGCGAACGACCGCGTCCGGGGGCGTGCCGTCCCCGACGGCCAGGTGAACCGCGACCCGCCCGCCTTCCGGCGTGTGCTTCAGGGCGTTCGACAACAGATTGCCGGCAATTTTCTCCACCTTCTCGGGGTCGAGCCGGCAGGGGTGCGTGTCCACCTCCGTGTCCAGGGTTAGTCGAAGACCGCGCCGTTCCGCCAGCGGAGTGAACTGCCGCGTGACGCGCCGCAGCAGGGCGACCAGGTCCCGCGGTCGCGGCTCAAGCGTCGGTTCGGCCGTTTCGAGCTGGGCGAGATCGAAGAGCTGACCGGTTAAGCGACGCAGGCGTTCGACGTTGCTGCGCATGATTTCGAGTTGCTCCCGAACTGGACGGGAGATTTCGCCGAAGGCCTCGCCGAGAAGATCTTGAATTGAGCCCCGAAGGATGGTGAGGGGGGTGCGCAGCTCGTGACTGACGTTGGCGAAGAAGCGGCTTTTTTCCGCGTCGAGGGCCTCCAGGCGCTCGGCCTGCCGCTCGGTCGTTTCCTTCGCCTCGGCGAGACGCCGCGTCCGCTCGTCGACCAGCCGCTGGAGCTTCCTCTGTCGGCGGCGAAGAGCCCGGACGCGCCAGGCGTAGGCCCCGCCGAGGAGGCCGAGGAAGCCGAGAACCACGAGCCCCCGAAACCAGGCGGTCTCGTAGTAGGCCTCCGGAATGGTGAACGTCATCCGGGCGGTATTCCCTGCACGTCCCTCCGCCAGCCGGGCCTTCACCTCGAAGGTGTGGGTGCCCGGCGGGAGCTCTGTATAGCGGGTGAACGATTGTTGGGTCTCGGTCCACGTCGGGTCGTAGGGCACGAGGCGGTAGGCATAGCGCACGTCCCGTCCCCGGGTGAGGTGGACCCCGGTAAAGTCGAAGCCCACTGTGCGCTGATCGGCGGCAAGCCGGGCCGAGTCCACCGGCGCCCGGGACGTATCCTCGACGTTCCACCGAGTGAGAATGGTCGTGGGGGGCGATCGCGATTCGTCGAGCACGGCGCGGGGGAGCTTCGACAATCCGGTCTCGTGACCCACGTAGAGTGTGTCCCGATAGAGCCGCGCCGCGTCGGTTTCCCGGGCGGCAAGACCGTCGGCCGCCGTCAGGTGCCGGCGGACCCGGTTCGACCGGGCATCGATCACGTGGAGTCCCTCTGTGGTGCCAACGAACACGAGTGAATCGCCCTGGGCGGTCAGCTTTTTGATCCTCTCCTCCGCCAGGACGAGATCCACCGTCGGGTCCGACGGGGCCTGAAGGTCGATTCCGAGTACGCCCACCCGGTTCAGTCCCAGGTACACGGTCCCGTTTGAGACCCGCAGATTGCGTCCCCCAACGGATCCGTACTCGGGAAATGCGGCCACTGTATCCGCCCGGCCCGGCGTGCCGGGCGGGAAGCGGAGAAGGGCCCCTCGGCTGCGGAGGAGCACGTCGCCGTTGGGGGCGAGAGCAAACCCGTAGTAGGCACGATCCGCCCGCGGCCAGCGCCAGAGCGTGTCCGGTTCGGCTGTGCGGTCGGGACGCGCCCGAAGGAGCGCCTCGTCGGTTTGGAAGTAGCCGACGCCGTTCCGACGGATCCCCCCGTGGAGGGCCGCGATCGTCTCGTTGACAACGTCCCATCCCGTGGTCGTTCGTCGAAGCCATCCGGCCTTCCCTACCGCGTGGAAGCCTCCGTCCCGCCTGTCCACCGAAAGCGACCACTTTCCCGTTCCGTCCAGCGAAACGTGGGTGGGCCGCGGCCACAGGCGGAACAGTCCCTTCTTCCACCCCAGGGCCCATAGCTCACCCCGCGTCGGGTCGACGCCGATCGACGTGACCCAGCGCAGGTCGGTCCCATCGATCCGGTCCACGTAGCGAACGTTCGGGACCGGAAGGTGCAACAGTCCGTCCGCCGTCCCCACCCAGAGCCCGTCTTCATCGTCCCGGAGAACGGAATGGTAGATCGTCCGCGGGAGGCCCTGCTCGGGCCCGAAGGACTGGGTCCCCGTCGGCGACCACTGAACCACACGGTTCTGCCGGACTCCGTAGAAGGTGTCGCCGTACACAGTCCCCCCACTAAGACCCTGCCGCTGGACGCGCGTGTGGCGGCCGGACCATGGATCCAGGCGAAAGAGACCCGGCGTTCCACTGAGCAGGGCCTCCCCCGACCGCCCGAACCGAAGGCCTCGCCACCGTTCCTCCGTCCCCAGAACGAGCGACGAGTCGACGAACGCGACCGATCCGTCGAGCGACAGTGTGCCGGGGCCTCGCTTCGCATCAACGATCCACAGCGCGCCGTCCGGGGCGAAGTCAGCGCCCTCGTCGTGACGACGAACAGGGTGTCGCGGCGCGACAGGAGGCGCTTAACCTCAGTCGCTCCCTCCGGCCACGGGAGCGTTCGGGCCACCTCGCCACGGTGGATGCTGACAATTCCTTCATTCTGCACGCCCCCCCACGTCGTTCCCGACGCCGAGGCGTGAAGGTTCGTCACGGGCGCTGACGCCACAGAGTCGGGCAGATCCACCGCCCGGATGTCGTGTCCATCGTACACCGCAAGCCCCCCCTGCGTGCCAATCCACAGCCGCCCGCCCGGCCCCTGGTCGAGCGAACGGATCGATTCGTGGGGCAGTCCCTCCTGAACGGTGTACCGGCGGTAGGGCACCTCATCGTCGGCCTCCGTGGCCGAAACACCGACCAGAAGGATCAGCGCCGCAATGAGCGGCCGGACCAGAGGGGAACGGGCATCCAGGCACATGGCGATCGTCGGACGGGACGAGGGTCGCGGTATGGCCGGAAGGAAGAGAGACGGCGATCAAACGACGAGCCGAACCGGCGCTCAGCGGAGTTGCGTGGGGGAAATGAAACGCTCGCGTAGCACTTCACGAATACTTCGATGGTGTGTTCGCCGTTGTGAGGATCGGCTTCATTCCGGGGTCCCTGGGCCCTACTCCTCACGAAGCTCCCCAAATTGACATCGGTGAGAGGACGAGCGACCGGGGAGAGCCGTCGCTTCAGGAACGATGGATTTCAGTTTGGACCTCCGGATTACCTGGCCGTTCCGGTGACCTGCGGGTGCGGAGCGTCCCGTTCAGTTGGATGCGGACTGGGGCCGGAGCACGAAATCAACATTCCGCGAAACGGTGGCACCGGTCACCTCGTCGGTGACGCGAACGGTGACGCGCACGTCCTGGGGCTCGTCCCGCTCAATCCCGGAGAGGTCGAGCAGGATCGTTTCTCGCGTCCGGCGATCGGTGCCCTCCATGGTCATCTCGGTGCTGGTGCGCTGCGTGTCGGTGCCGCGGAGGAGCTCCGTCCAGCCGCGCTTCGTTTCGCCCTCCGCTTCGTAGGACACGCTGTAGGCCGTCCGGTCGTCGGCCCCATAGGTCAGGTGATACACCTCGAACGACAGCAGGAGCGGCGTGTCGGCCGAGAGGGTGCGGAACGGGTAGGGGGAGGCCTGTTCGGCCGGAGTGGCAAGGGTGCGGGCGGTCGTGTCGGGGAGCGTCAGCACCTTCACGTCGCTCATCTCGACCCGGGCCCCTTCGGCCCGGAGCGGCTGCAAGGAATCGGCGCGGGCCGTGGCCGTCCGGCGCTGGGGGCCCAGGCGCTTTTTGCTGGACGACGAGTCGGTGGGCCACAGCTGATACTGGCCCCACTGCAGGCCAAGGTGGTGAAGGGTCGTCGCCCCGCGGAACGAAAGGGGATCCGGCACGATCATGCGCGGATCGTCCTCCGAGTCCACTTCTACCCGATACCGCCGGTTCTGCCGTTGCAACGACTGACGATCGGCGCTGTACCGGACCGCCGAGACGTTGATGAGGGAGGACGCCAGCGAATCCTCGTCCCCCATCGGAAGCGCGGCGGCGGGCACGCCCCAGTACACCTCGGTCCGCGTCGTGCCGTCCGCGTCCAGGAAGCGGGCGGTGCGCACCGCCACGGGCAGCCGCGCCTCGCCCTCCAGGAGCGTCGTGTGCTGGCGGGGCATGGCCTCCTCGCGGCGCTCCGCAGCCCGCCGATCCTCCCGTTCGGCGCGCGCCACCATGCGGGGCACAAAGCGGGTGGGAAAGTCGATCCCAAAGGCGGGACTCGAGGAGACACGCCGCGTCTGTCCCACCCCGGCCCCGACTTCTACCGATTGCTGTCCGGACGTCGAGGGGCCCATGGCCTGCATCTCCTGCCAGTCCGCATAATTGGCAATCTCCGAGTACCGCGAACTGAAGTTGATGTGGTAGAGGGCCAGCTCGCGGTAGATGGCCCGCATGGCCATAAGCGCCGAATAGGCGATGTTAAGGCCCCGTTCGTTGTCCGGCCGTTGGTGCGTGAGGTAATCGGGGACCAGTTCGTTCGCCTTCGCGATCGCGAAGCAGTCCGACGTGTCCTCCTCGGCAAAGAGGTAAAAGCCGGACTCGTCAATGTGGGTGTACAGCCAGATTTCACTCTCGGGGAAGCTGGAGGGTGGGACGTTGACCCCAAACCGGTAGACCTCCCGGAAAAACTCTCCGTCTTCGTAGTTGAGCGTGCGCCGCTTGTAGGGGCTCCCGAAGCGAAGCTGCACGATGCCCCGATCGTCGAGCCCGCTGATCCGCTCTGAGCACCTGTAGTTCTGCTGGACGTGAACGAGCCGAGTGAGGTGTTCTTCCAGGCGCTCGTTCGCGTCGGTGGCCGGATAGGGATCGAGACCGCGCCACCATTCTCCCAGGGCCGAGCCCGCCTCCGGTCGAAACGTCCAGTTTTTCGCGGCGGTGGAGCGGTCCTCACGGATCACCCGGGCCAGCGCGGAATCGGACATGAGCGGGGCCACTTGGGCAACGCGGCGGCGAAAGAGCGACTGCGCGGCCGCAGCGGTGTCGGCTCCTACGCGGCGCAGAAGCGACCGGTAGGTGTTCACTGCATAGAGCCGCTCGCCCCGGAGCTGTTCGGGCGTGAGGGTTCGCAGGTATGCGTCCGTGAGACGCGCATCAAATTGCCCGCCGGCCCGGAGGGCGCGGTGTCCCGCTTGCCAGGTCGACCGTGCTTTCGCAGCGCGGCCAATCCGGTCGTACGCCTCGCCGAGCCAATAGGCCGCCGCGCCGTGCGACGGGGCCACGAGCGTCGAGTCGACACGCAGCGCCGAGCGCAGCAGGGAGACGGCATCCTCGGGGCGTCCCGTCCGGAGCAGACGCACCCCCGCCCCGACCTGGTCGGAGGCCGACAGTCGCTCGATGTCGGGAACATCGATCTGGGCTTGCGTGGGCGCGAGCGATCCCCAGAGCAGCAGCCCGCTGACGACCCAGAGTACGACCGGCCCCACTCGGGGCCCCCAGGACCTTGGCGACCACGTGTGTGCGGCGGGGACGGGGATGCTCATGGCGCGTTGCTTGCTGCGCGGGGACTGCACGGCGACCTTCGACCTCCACGGCCTACAGGGATTAAGATGTTCACCGAACCTTTGTCGTTCCCGTTTGTCCCGTTTTGTCCGCAAAATGGAACGAATGCAGAAGGTCCGTTACGAATTCGCCGGAGCGGAATCCGTAAGAGGTGGGACCTGTACTTTTTCCCGTAGGATTATGAGATTAATCGCAGTACGACATCGCCCTCTTCGGGAACGGGTGTGCATTTTTGTCTAGATACAAAAATGCACGAAAAAGATCACGGCGGTGAAGAAACGGCCGCCCTGTTTTCCTTCCGCTTCTTCGAGGCAGACTGCGTAGGGAAGCACATCCAGTGATTAATCTCAAAAAGTCACACTCAAGTTACTCGCACACAGCGGTCCGACCGTCCTGTGGTCCCATTCGCGTCCCGCTCTGGCGGCTGCGGGGAGCCTGTGGCTTCGTACGTTCGGTCCGCTGCTCCTCGTGGGAACGGTCATGCTCGGCCTCCTCGCCGTGGCCAAGCGCGCACGCTGGACCCCGGAGGGCTCTTTCGGGGTCGCCAATAGCGTGACGGCGTTTCGCATTGGGCTCCTGCTTCTTCTTCCCTCGGCGGCCTCTGTCGGGCCCGTAGCTCTCATTGCGCTCAGCCTTCTCATCCTTGCCCTCGACGGGCTCGACGGCTGGCTTGCACGGCGGTACGGGCTCACATCCGAGTTTGGGGCCTTTCTCGACAAAGAGACCGACGCGCTCTTTCTCCTCCTTCTCTGCGGACTCGCTGCGTTCCGCGGGGTCCTGCCCCCATGGATTCTGGGCGCCGGGCTGCTGCGGTACGGGTTCGTCGTGGGGCTCTTCCTGCTCCCCTCCCCTCAGAAGACGGAGTCCCGATCGTCGATGGCGCGATACGTGTACGGGTGCATGGTTGTCGCGCTGCTCGTGTCGTTTCTTCCGTATCCGGCCCTGTACCGCCCGCTCGTCGCCGTAGCGACGGCAGCGCTCCTCGTGTCGTTCGGGCGCTCGCTCTGGCGGATCGTCGCCCCGCAGAGGGCGTTGGGGGAGCCGTGATCTGGGCGCGAGAAGGCCGCCGCCCCCCAACCATGGCCGTGTCGTTCTCCACCGAAGGCCCCGCTTCATGTCGAGTCACTGGCGCACGTCGCTCTCTGCTCCCCGCCGGGCCCTGATTCTCTTCGTCGGCACGGGGGGCCTCCTCACTCTCCTTCCGTCTCTCCCGTCCTTGATCACTCCGCTCCCGCGGAGCCCGTACTTTCCGCTTTCTGTAGAGGTGCTCGTGCTGGTCACGGCGGTCGTCTACGCGGGCCGCACCCGATGGGACCAACCCGTTCGCGTCGGGGCGGGGGTGGGGCTGGGGCTTCTGTTGCTCTACGAGGCGTACGATGCGACCGTGCACGCAGCCTTCCGGCGGAGTGGGATGGTCTACGAGGACCTTCAACTCGTCGACAATTTGGGCTATTTTCTCCTCGATCTATGGTCGTGGCGCACGGCCAGCACGGGCCTGCTCCTGCTCGCCGCGCTGATCGGCCTGGGACTGCTCGTGCGATGGGGCCTTCGCACCCTCAGCCGGACGGGCCACTACGGCGGATGCCGGGCGCTCCTGCTCGCCGCGCACCTCGTGGCCTGGCCGCTCGTAGGCGTGGTGGGACCGGCCCTGGAGCTCGGGCCCGTAAACCTCACGTACCAATCCTCGGGCGAGCGCACCCGCGTGCGAACCCCAACCACCCGCGCCGTCGCCAACGTGAAGGCCTCTCTCCACCTCGCAACCATGCTCGACTCGCTGCGCACCGCTCCCGTCGACTCGAGCTACGCGGCGTACGACACGCTTTCCCTCGACCGGCGCCCGCCCATCTACCTCCTCATGATCGAGTCGTACGGTTCGGCCCTGAACGCCCATCCGGATCTCCGCGCTCCGTACCGCACCCTCATGCGGCACACCGACTCGGTCTTCGCGGCGGACGGGTGGCACCGGGCCACGGCGCGGTGCGAGATTCCCGTGCGGGGCGGGCGCTCGTGGCTCTCCATCGCCTCGTTCCTCACCGGCACGCGGGTGGAGCACCAGCTTCTCTACAACCAATTTCAGGACGCGGCACTGCGCGACAGCACGGAGACTCCCCACCTCGTCCGCTTCCTCAACCGGCAGGGCTACCGCACCCTCGCCCTCCAGCCCTTCACGTTCGAGCGGCCCGGCCTCCCGGTCCGCAACCTCTACGATTTCGACACGACGATCTACCGGAACGACCTGAACTACCGCGGCCCCTCGTACGGCCTCGCGGACGCGCCCGATCAGTACAGCCTCCACTACACGCACGAGACGTACCTGCAGCCTTCGGCAGATCCGTTCGTTCTCTTCTTCGAGACCGTCGACTCGCATTCGCTCTGGAACTACGGCCTGCCCCCCTACCCTGCCGACTGGCGCCAATTTAACACGCAGGCCAAGGCTCTCCACTCTCCACGTCCGGATTCGGTGTCGGGACCGCCCGTCTTCCTGCCGGACTCGATGACGAGCCCGACGATCTACGACCAACCGATGCCGCGACGCTACCTCCGACACGTGGCCCACGAGTGGCGCGTCCTCCGCGAGTACCTGACCGAGAAGGCCCCGCCCGGCAGCCTCGTGCTGCTGATGGGCGACCACCAGCCGCCCCTCATCGAGACCACCGACAGCACGGTGCCGGTTCACGTGCTTAGCACCGACCCGACGCTCGTCGATCGGGTCCGGCAGCGCGGGTTTACCGACGGCCTGCTCCCGACCGACGCGAGCCCCCGCCTTCGCCAGGAAGGGCTCTACTCGTTCCTCGTCCGCCTTCTGGCGGCGCACGACCGGGGCGGGTCCCCTGCCGACACGACACGCCTTCCCCCGCTGCGGCCGAACGGCGTTTCCCCGTCCCTGCTGGTGCGGTAGCACCTGCGTCCCTACGCGTTGTCGGCGGTCCGGGCGTGGAGTGTGGTCAATGCCTCCCGAAACCGATCCGCTGATTCTACCCACGTCGGAAAGAGTCGGCTCTGCCGCCGGGCCGCGGCGGCCATCTGCGCCCGCGTCATCGGGTCCACGAGGAGCGACCGCAGCGCGGCCCGGAGCGCCGGGTCGTTGCCCGCCGGCACGAGATGCCCCGCGGCGGCGTCGCCAAAGTTTTCCGGAAGCCCGCCGACGCGGTAGCCTACCAC
>PXSX01000225.1:0-4603 GCA_003022655.1 Bacteroidetes bacterium QH_1_64_81
ATACAATCTCATTTCACTCGGCCTCCGGTCTATACTGGCACCGGGAGGATCAAAATGCGCTCCCCTGAGTTTCGGTCGTCGTCACAAAAAGGCGGGGAGGAGAAGACCGAGTCCTCCGCTGTGCAATGACCGCGCCGCTCCGGTGCCCCCATGATTTCCGCACGGCAATCGCATCTTGGCCCGAGGCCTGATGGTGCCCCGATCCGGGGCGGTGTGTTCGTGCTCCCACGCGCCCTCTCGCCCACGTCATTCGGGCAGTTTCGTTGATCAGAGGCGGACGAGCCTCCACGCCACGAAAGAAATCTTTAACATACGATCGCCCTGATGATCCCCGACGAGCTCTTCGACAAGATTCGCCGCCTGGAGATTCGCGCCCGGGGCGTGGTAGAGAGTGTGTTTCAGGGCGAGTACCAGTCCGCCTTCAAGGGGCGCGGCATCGAGTTTGCCGAGGTGCGGCCCTACCAGGTCGGGGACGACATCCGCAACATTGACTGGAACGTGTCGGCGCGGATGGATGAGACGTACGTGAAAGTCTATGAGGAGGAGCGGGAGCAGACCGTCATGCTGTGTGTCGACGTATCCGGGTCGGAGAACTTCGGGTCGCAGGGCAAGCTCAAGCGCGAGGTGGCCGCCGAGATCTGCGCCGTCATCGCCTTTAGTGCCATTCAGAACAACGATACGGTCGGGCTGCTTCTGTTCTCGGACGAGGTGGAGCGGTTCGTGCGGCCGGGGTCGGGGCGCCGGCACGTGCTCCGGTGCATCCGCGAGCTGTTTACCACCGAGCCGGAATCGATGGGGACCGACATCGGGGGCGCGCTCCGGCGGGTGCTCCGCATTCTGCAGCGCCGGTCCATCCTCGTGCTGGTGAGCGACTTCTTCGACACGGACTACGACTCGATCCTGCAGGCGGCTGCGCAGCGCCACGACACCATCGGGATCGAGCTGCAGGACCCCCGTGAAGAGGAACTCCCCCCGGTGGGGCTGGTTGATCTGACCGACGCCGAGACGGGGGAGACGGTGACGGTCGACGCCCGCGACCCGGCGGTGCGGGAGGCCGTTGCGGCGGCGGCCCGTGCCCGGCGCGAACAAACCCAAGACCTGCTTCGCCGGGCGGGCGTGGGGCACGTGGTCGTGCGCACCGACGCCGACTACGTGGAGCCCCTCATCGTGTTCTTTCGGCGGCGTGCCCGGCGCGGATAGCGGCCCGGGCGTGTCCGGCGACCGATCGATTCGTGAACCATGGAGCGATGGATCCAACGACGGACGTGGAGGGACGGACTCCTCCTGCTCGTCGGCCTCCTCGTCGGGACGGTGACCCCTGCCGAGGCGCAGCTCACTCCCCGCATTGAGGCTCGTGTGTCGGCCGACAGCGTGAAAATTGGGGAGCGATTTACCCTGACGCTCGTGGCCGAGCGCGCCGAAGAGACGGAGGTCGTGTTTCCGGCGGCGGACGCCGGGGCGCCCCTCTTCGGCGACCTGCACGTCCTGGGTCGGGGCGCGGTGCAGACGCGGCGGCCCTCCGAGGCGCGGCGAATCGACAGCGTGGCCTACGAGGTCACGACGTTTGCCCTCGATTCGGCGCGCGTGCCCATCCTGCCCGTCCGCCTCGTCGCCGGGGACGACACGACGGTGGCGGGGTCCGCTCCCCGCGTGGTGCCGGTTGGGTCCGTCGTGGGGCCCGACGCGGAGGGGCTCCGCGCCCCCGCTCTGCTCGCTTCGTTCCCGCGTCCGTTCTGGTGGTGGGGCGTGCTCGGGCTCACCACGATGGCGCTGCTGGCGGGACTCGCCTACGTCTGGTGGCGCCGCACCGGGGAGGACGCGTCCGAGACGCCGGACGAGGCGCCCAAAGATCCGTACGAGGCCGCGTCGGACCGGCTCCAGCGGCTCGAACGACGGAATCCGAGTGGCCGCGAGGCCTGCACGGCGTTCTACGTGGACCTCACCGAGACGCTGCGCGTCTACGTGGCCCGGCGCGTCGGGGTGCGGGCCCTGGAGCGGACCACCCCCGAGGTGCTTGCGGCGCTCCACCACCGGCCCGAGGTGGACGACCGAGTCGTTCGGCGGCTGGAAGGAGTGCTGGAGCAGGCCGACCTCGTCAAGTTTGCCGACGCGCAGCCTCCGCCCGAGGAGAGCCAGTCCGTCCTCCAGGACGCACAGGACGTACTCGATTCCCTCGAAGCGGCCCAACGCCGCGTTGAGTCCCGGACCTCGGATGAAGCCGCCACTACATAGCATTTTTCGTATGGGCGTCTGGAGGTTTGGCCTTGAACAAAACGCCTCGCCGATGCGCCCACACGCCCATTCGCGCCTCGCTCAGCCGAAGGCCAGAGGGGATCGCGCGCTTGCTCACTTTCGACCAAAGACTCTCACATGCCCGAGTTCAGCGACACGCTCGTCGATCGTCTCGTCCGCGCCGAGCACGTGACGGTGCTCACCGGGGCCGGCATCAGCGCCGAGAGCGGCATTCCCACCTTCCGCGACCCTGGAGGGCTCTGGGAGAAGTTTGACCCGCAGGACCTTGCCAACGTAGAGGCGTTCCTCGACAACCCCGAGCTCGTGCAGGGCTGGTACCGGCATCGGCGTCAGGTGGTGGAGGACGCCGAGCCGAACGCGGGGCACCGTGCCCTGGCGGACCTGGAGGCGCACGGGTCGGACGTGGCCGTCGTTACCCAGAACGTGGACGATCTCCACCATCGGGCCGGAAGCAGCACGGTCATTGAGCTCCACGGCAACATCACGCACAATTATTGCATGGACTGTGAGCGTGCCGCGGCGCCGGACACGGTAGACGCCGCCATCCAGGAGGGCGATCCCGCGCGGTGTCCCGAGTGTGGCGGGCTCGTTCGGCCCGACGTGGTATGGTTTGGCGAGATGCTACCGCCCGATGCGATGGAGCGGGCAGACGCGGCCACCTACCGGGCCGACGTGTTTTTGAGCGTGGGGACCAGTGCCGTGGTCTATCCGGCGGCGCGCCTCCCCGTGGCGGCGCAGGAACAGGATGCGTACGTGGCCGAGATCAACCCCGACACGACCGGCATCACCGACAATGTTGACGAGTCGATCCGCGGCCCTGCCGGAGAGGTGCTGCCCGATCTCGTCGACGCTGTGGCCGAGCGGGTGTGAGCGTGTGTGCGTATGTGCGTGTGGGCGTCGGAGGAGACGGCGGCCGGCAGACCGGAGACGGTTGTCCTTCGGAATTGATCGGCGGGCGGCCGTCTGTCCCGAACTCCTTTGGGGCTGTCATCCGCGGTCGTGCATTTCGGGCAATCGCTCCTCGGAGACCCTACAGGATCGAAATCCGACCCTACGCCAAGCGCAGCCTGCATCCAGAGCGTTCAACACCAGACACGCCCATACGCCACGACGCCCATACGCAATCCGGGTAGAATACACCCAAGCACGATCCGCACCAACGCGTCGCCTTCTTTACGCTTCGCCCCGCACGACCGCCCGTGACCTTCGTGAACCCTCAATTCTTGTGGCTGCTCCTTGCCGCACCGGCGCTGGGCGCGTGGTCGTGGTGGCGCCTGCGGCACGAGGGCGGGCTCCGCTACAGCGACGTGGGACCGGCCCGGCTGGCGCCCGTTTCGTGGACCGTGCGCCTGCGGTGGGGGCCCGCGGCGCTCCGGATGGGAGCGCTCGCGCTCGGGGGCGGCCGAGGGCATCGACATCATGCTGGTGCTCGATGCGTCCTCGTCGATGCAGGCGGACGATTTTCAGCCGACCCGCTTCGAGGCGGCCCGCGAGGCGGCCGATGCGTTCGTGGAGGGGCGTGTGTCCGACCGGGTGGGGCTGATCGTGTTCGCCGCCGAGGCCTATACGCAGGTGCCCCTTACGCTCGACTATTCGTTCCTCCGGCGGATGCTGGGAGAGGTGGAGATCGGCACCGTGGAGGACGGAACGGCGGTGGGCACGGCCCTGGCCACGGCCGTCAATCGGCTCAAGGACAGCTCGGCGGAGAGCAAAGTCGCCATCCTGCTCACCGACGGCCGCAACAATCGGGGCCAGATTGACCCCCGGACGGCAGCGGAGGTGGCTCAGACCCTGGGAGTGCGGATATACGCCATCGGGGTCGGCTCCACCGACGGCACGGCATCCCAGACCGAACCGACTCCCAGAGAGCAGGGGAGCAAGACAAAAGGAGTGGACGCAGAAATGCTTCGGGCTGTCTCCACGTCGACCGGCGGGCGGTACTTCTCAGCCACGACCCAGGACGCGTTGGAGACCATCTACGCCGAGATCGACGCCATGGAGGCCGCCCCGGTCGATGAGCGCACCTACACGGACCGGACGGAGCAGTACCCCTGGTTCTTGGGAGGCGCGCTGGGCCTCGTGCTCCTGGAGGTCGGGCTGGCGACTACCCTCTTCCGACACTTTCCCTAGCGAATGCGGAATGTGGAGTTCGGAGTGTGGAATGGATAAAACGGTCCTAGCACTCCACATTCCCCCCTCCAACCTCCACACTCGAAATTCCCCGCTCCAAGTTCCGAATTCGATAATGGACTGGTTACATCCGACATCCGCATGGGCGCTGCTGGCCGTGCCGATGGCCCTGTGGCTGTACCGACGGGCCGTCCGGCAGCGGCGGGCGGCGCGCGAGCGC
>PXSX01000225.1:4763-7617 GCA_003022655.1 Bacteroidetes bacterium QH_1_64_81
CGCGCGAAGAATGAGGTTCGGACCCTGGTCGGCGGCCTGTCGGGCGACCGGGTTGGGCTCGTGCTCTTTGCCGGCGACGGCTTCGTACAGTGTCCCCTGACGACCGATTACAGCGCCTTCCAGCTGTTCCTCGATGCGGCGGCCCCCGATCAGGTGCCAACGCCGGGTACCGACGTGGGCGCGGCCCTCGACGCTGCCGTCCAGGCGTTCGGCACCGCCCGCCCGGCTGCCGACTCGGCGGCGCCGGACGAACAGCGACCGCGCGCGCTTCTGATCGTCTCCGACGGCGAGGACCATGTCGGCAACCTCGATGCGGCGCGACGGCGAGCCGAGGAGGCCGGTGCCACGCTCCTGACTGCCGGCGTTGGCACCGAGGAGGGCGCCCGGATTCCAATCTACGAGCGCGGGCGGCAGGTCGGGGTGAAACGGGACCCGCAGGGGCAGGTTGTCCAGAGCCGCTTGCACGAGGAGGTCCTGACCCGTCTCGCGCAGTCGGGGGCCTATTTCCGGATTGGACCGACCACCAGCGCCCTGTCGGACGTGCCGGCGGCCCTTCGCCACCCTGCTGCTGCTCGGAATTGATGCCTTGATTCCCGTGCGACGACGGACCACTCGCGTGGCGGATCTTTGGAGCCGACTCGGATTGGCCCGAGAAGGAGACCCGAGCATGACGGAATCGAACGGCGCAGGTTCGCGTATGGAGGTGCGAAGGGAAGGGTAGGTAGCCCCCGGGGGATGTTTTCCCCGCCCGGGCGACCACACGCCACCCCGCCCCCACGCAGCAGGAAAAATCGCCCCCGGTGCGGACCGGGATCGAGATCGAGTACGAGGTCCTTTTTGTCGGTCATAATGGCACGAATAGCCCTCATTCTGCTCCTCTTCGGCCTGCTCGGGGATACGGGTCCAGAAAAAGGCCGGGACGGGAACGCCCTCTTTAAACAGAAGCAGTACGCCGCCGCTGCGGCGGCCTACCGGGATGGACTGAACGCACTCTCCGACACAACCGGCGTCGTGTACGCCGGGCTCCAGAACAACCTCGGGCTTGCCCTTCATCGACGGGGGCGCCTCGATTCTGCGCGGACGGCCTTCCGCCGGGCGCGGCGCGCCGCCCCGAGCGACGCCGAACGGGTGCGGGTGCTCTTCAATGCCGCCCACGCGGCGGCCGAGATGGGGGACCGGGCGGCGGCTCTTCGTAATTACAAACAAGTGCTTCTCCTGAATCCGGGGCACGAGGCCGCGCGGTTCAACTACGAGTATCTCAAGCGTCAGGACGACAGCCGCTCCGGCTCCGAGCCGCCGAACGTGGAACCGTCCGCCTTCGCGCGCCGGCTCAAGAAGAAGGCCGAGGCCCTAGTGGCCCGCACCCAGTACACGACCGCCGCGGCCCTCATGAAGGATGGGCTGCAGAAGGACTCGACGGTACAGGCGTACCGCAACTTCACGCAGCGTCTCGAAGAGATTGCTCAGATTGCCCGCTCAGAACCGTGATGTCTGTTCGCTGGATCGGCATTGTGGCCGGCCTGCTTCTCGGGATGAGCGGCGCGCCGGTCGTGGCCCAGTCCTCGGCCGACGCCTTCTTCCACGACGCCGCGCAGCAGTACGTGAACGGCGACGTGGAGGCGGCCCGGCGGTCTGTGACGCGGGGGCTTGAGGTGGCCCCTTCGGACCCGCGCCTCCAGGCCCTCCGGGAGAAGCTGACGACGCAGGAACAGGAACGCGGGAGTAGTGGCTCGTCGCAACGAGGCGCCCAGGATCGTCCGCAGAGCCAGCAGTCGAAGGGCGAGGGCAACCAGGAGGAGCAATCGGGCGAATCGGAGGAGGAGAGCCGCTCGCGCGCCGATACGCCTTCGGACCAGCAATCGCAGTCGTCTCGAGGCGGGGAGGCCCACTCTTCGGCCCAGGCCGGGGACCGCGCCCAGAATCGCGCCCGGGAAGCCCAAGAGGGCAGCCGTCGACCGACAGAGGCCCTGAGTCAGGCCCAGGCGACCCGCCTCCTCCAGGCGCTCGAAAATCAGGAGATCAAGTTGCTCCGCGAGGTCCGGAGACAGAGCCAGGGTCAGGACACCGAGGCCGTGGCGAAAGACTGGTAGTGTAAAGTGTGGGCCGGAAGATGCTCTCTCCCCGAATGGTAGGGTTCGGAGGGACATGACGGGTAAGCAGCGCTCCGCCCCGCCAGAGCTGCTGGCCGCGAGCCCCGGTGCACCGATCCGTGTGGATCGGGGGGGCGCCACCAGATGAAAAATCGACACGATCATGATCGTGCGAACTATCGTCGCCATCTTCGTGCTGAGCGCCATGGTGGCCGGGCCCGTATCGGCCCAGTCGGGGGCGTCGGTGCGCGTGACGGCCAGCGCCGACCCGGTGGAAGCGGCGGTAGGGGAGACCGTCGTGTTCAGGGTAGAAGTGGAGGGGGCGCCGGCCACCGTCATTCAGACCCCGAGCCGTCCCTCCACCGTCAATCTGGAGCCCCGACGCCGCGCCCCGCGAACGGAACGCTCCCGCTCGACCAAGGGGGGAGAGCTCCGCCGCACGGTGACCTTCTCGTGGCGGTTCCAGCCGCAAGAGACGGGCACAGCGCGCATCCGGCCCGCCACTATTGTCGTGCGGGGCGAGGAGTACACGACGGAGGACATTCGCGTCCGGGTGACGCCGCCACCACAGCGCCCGTCGACCCCCACCCTGACCCACCCGGAGGACGCCTCGGCCCCGACCTTGGACGAACGCGATCTGTTCGTCCGGGCGACTGCGACGGCCGACCGGGCGTACCAGAACGAACAGGTCGTCGTCGAATACCGACTGTTCTACCGGCCCGGCGTCCGGCTCCGGCACAGCCGCCTGGCCGACTCGTGGAACG
>PXSX01000226.1:0-1736 GCA_003022655.1 Bacteroidetes bacterium QH_1_64_81
CCGAGGATGTGCACGTCGTTCTCGACGGCCTGTCTCGCCACCTCGTCCGGCGTCTGGAAGAGGGGGCCCACGTCCACGTCGAAGCCCACGTCGGCGAAGGAAGTCGCGATCACTTTCGCGCCGCGGTCGTGGCCGTCCTGCCCCATCTTGGCCACCATGATGCGGGGGCGCCGCCCAGCCACCTCCGCCAACCGATCGGCCCGGTCGCGGGCCTCGTGGAAGTATTCGTTCGTGTCGGCCTCGGCGGCGTAGACGCCCGAGATTGTCTCCGTCCGCGCCGTGTGGCGGCCAAACACGTCTTCGAGCGCCGCCGAAATTTCGCCGAGGGTGGCCCGCTTTCGCGCCGCCTCCACGGCCCGGGCCAGCAGGTTGCCGTCGCCCGTCTCGGCGCTCTCCGTGAGGGCGTTGAGGGCATTCCGCACGGCGGCGTCGTCGCGCTCCTTCTTGATCTCGTCGAGGCGGTCCAACTGCGCCCGCCGGACCGCCTCGTTGTCCACTTCGAGGCGCTCGATGGGCTCATCGGCGTCGGTCTGATAGTCGTTGACCCCCACGATGGTCTCTTCGCCGGTGTCGATACGGGCCTGTTTGCGGGCGGCGGCCTCCTCGATCTTTCGCTTCGGCAGGCCCTGCTCAATGGCGCGCGTCATGCCGCCTTCCTCTTCCACCTCCTGAATGAGCGTCCAGGCACGACGAGCCAGCGCGCCGGTCAGGTGCTCCACGTAGTAGGAGCCCGCCCACGGGTCGATGGCCTCGGTAATGTCGGTTTCCTCCTGCAGATAGAGCTGCGTGTTGCGGGCGATGCGGGCGGCAAACTCGCTCGGGAGCGCGATGGCCTCGTCCAGTGCATTCGTGTGGAGCGACTGCGTGCCGCCAAAGGCAGCGGCCATCGCTTCGACGGTGGTGCGCGCCACGTTGTTGAACGGATCCTGCTCGGCCAGGCTGTAGCCGGAGGTCTGGCAGTGCGTGCGCAGGGCCATCGACTTCGGATTGTCCGGGTCGAACTGCTTCACGAGCTTCGCCCACAGCAGGCGCCCGGCCCGCATCTTGGCGATCTCCATGAAGTGGTTCATCCCGGTGGCCCAGAAGAAGGAGACGCGCGGCGCAAAGTCGTCGATGCCGAGCCCGGCGTCGAGCCCCGTGCGGAGATATTCCAGCCCGTCGGCCAGCGTGTAAGCGAGCTCCAGGTCCGCCGGGGCCCCCGCCTCGTGCATGTGGTAGCCGCTCACCGAGATGGCGTTGAACTTTGGCATCTCCTCGGCGCAGTAGGCGAAGATCTCCCCTACGATCCGCATCGATGGCTGCGGTGGGTAGATGTAGGTGTTGCGCACCATGAACTCCTTCAGGATGTCGTTCTGGATCGTCCCCGCCAGCTGCTCGTGGGGGAGGCCCTGCTCCTCCGCGGCGACGATGTAGAAGGCCATCACGGGCAGCACGGCGCCGTTCATGGTCATCGACACCGACACGTCGCCCAGCGGGATGCCTTCGAAGAGGCGCTTCATGTCTTCTACGGTGTCGATGGCCACACCTGCCTTCCCCACGTCGCCCCGCACCCGGTCGTGGTCGGAATCATAGCCCCGGTGCGTGGCGAGGTCAAAGGCCACTGAGAGCCCCTTCTGGCCGGAGGCGAGGGCTTCACGGTAGAATTCGTTCGACTCCTCGGCCGTGGAGAAGCCCGCGTACTGCCGGATGGTCCAGGGCCGATACGTGTACATCGTGGTGTATGGCCCCCGCAGGTA
>PXSX01000226.1:1835-10278 GCA_003022655.1 Bacteroidetes bacterium QH_1_64_81
TGGAGCGTGGTGAGGGTTTTCTTCAAGGAGCTGTTCTGGTGGACGAAGAAGTCTGCGCGGCCGCTGGCGTCGATGTCATTGGGCGCGCCAGTGATCCCGATGAGAGCGTCGTGGTCGCGATCCGTGAGGGCGGAGGCCAATCCGGACACGAGGGTGTCGTACTCGGCGTCGGAACTGCAGAGCACCACCACGTCGCTGCCCTGCTCGGCCGCCGCGTTGGCGACCTCGTCCACCGTCTCAAACTTGAGCGGCTCCTCGATCTCAAAGCCCGCCACGCCTAGGAAGTTGCGGGCAAAGGTGGCCCGGGCGCTCCGGGCGGCAGGCGGGCCGAGGGGAGCGAGCAGGACCTGCGGCGGTCCGTCATGAGCCTTGGCGTGGGCTTCGGTACGAAGGCGGATCGACTCCACCACCTCGGCCACGCGAATTCGAGGAAGAGGGTCGGTCGTATCGTCGTCCCCCAAGGCCGCCGTGACCCCCGCCACCGTCCCTCCGTCCCGCAGGGCCCGCCGGAGGGCCTCAACCGAGACCCCGCTGACGGACGGGGCGCCGTTGCCGTAGGAGGAATCAGTCGGACGCACGAGGTCGTCCCGGCGCCGTTCGGCGAGCGCGGGATAATGAGTGGCGCCGACGAGGACGTGCTCCCGATCGTCGATGGCCTCGCGGCGTGCCCGTCGCGTCTCCGCGATCTGTTGCTGTAGGGTCCCGCTTCGGAGCGCCTCCACGATGCCGCCCTCCGCTTCGAGCTCCTGAAACTGGGTCCAGGCCCGCTGAGCGAGCCGGTCCGTGAGGGTTTCGATGTAGTAGGATCCGGTCGCCGGATCGGCAACTTGGTCAAAATGCCCCTCGTGGCGGAGTACGAGGTGGGTGTTTCGGGCAATGCGGGCCCCGAATGCATCGGGGGGGCGCAGGGACGCGTCGTAGGGGCGCACCGTGAGGGCATCACACCCCCCAAGAACAGCGGCCATGGCCTCCGTGGTGGCCCGTAGCATGTTGATGTGTGGGTCGTAAATCGTCTCTGTGCGTCGGGAGGTCTCGGCGCGGACCCGCAGGTCGGCGGGGCCGAGGTCCACGGCGGTCTCGGTCTCGTCGCCGAAGGCCTCAACCACCTGCGGGACGAGCAGGCGAAGGGCTCGCAGCTTGGCGATCTCAATGAAGTAGCTCGTCGAGACCGGAACGATAATCTGCAGGTCGTCGAGGAGGGGCGTGAGAGGTCGATCCTGCTCAGCGCTTCGGGCAAGGCGCTCGGTGAGCGTCCCCAACGTGGCGGCCAGTTCCTGCACGGCGGACGCCCCTGCGTCGTGATACACCCGTGCGTCCACGGTCACCGTCCGGAAGCGGGGCCACTTGTCCGCATCTGTGCGGAGGTCATCGGCCAGCGTGAACGCCTCCTCGATTCCGGGACTCGGGGCTGAGGCCAGGACCGCGACAGGGTCGTAGTCCACCGATCCGTGGACCGAGGTCGGGTCGACGTTTTGGGCCGACAGAAGGTCGCGGAGCGCGCCGTAGAGGACCGGGGCAGCGAGGGAGCGCCCGAGGTGTAGACGCGTCTCGCTCAGCTCGATGCCATCGAGGATCGAAGCGAGATCGTCGGTTGAGCGCACCGAGAGCCCGAACTCGTCCGTCCCCGGTGGGGGCACGATCAGCTCGAGGGCGTCGGCCCCATTCTCGACGGCGGTCCGTGCGTGCTCGTTCGCAGTCTCCGGGGCTGGGTGATACAGAGGCTGACAGAGACGCCACGCGTTGGCCGGACGGTCGTCCGCGTCGGCGAGAGGAGGAACCAACGTGTCGGCGGCACGGTGGGGAAGCTCCTCCAGGGCCTCCCGATCGAGATATGCAGGGACCGAAATTCCCTCCAGAGAAGTCCAGTCGAGAACGTCATCGGGGTCGGTCCCACCGAGGTCCTTCTCTACCGCACTCCGCCACGCCTGAGCGTCAACCTCAGAAAACTCGTCGAAGAGGTGTTCGGTCGGTGCTGGCTCAGACATGTCCAGTGCGACGGTTGAGAATCAGACAGGGACGTGCCGGCCCGTCCCGGCCCCCTCATTCCTCCGTTTGCTCCATACGGGGCTCGTCGCCGGGCGGTCCGTGCAGCGTGCGGTAGCGTCGAATGAGATCGTACGCTGCGATGCCGTAGGCGACCCCCACATTGAGGGAAATCTTGGCCCCGTACTGCGGGAGTTCAAGGGCACGCTCCGCAGCGTCGAGCACCTCCTCGTCGATGCCTCGCACTTCGTTGCCCACGACGAGGGCAATCGGGAAGGCCTCGGCGTCCACCTCGTCCGGGCGTTGGGTCTGGTCCGTTTGTTCGAGCACCGCAATTGAATAGCCCGCCGCTTGGAGGTCGTGGAGAAGCGGGATCGCCTCGTCGTGCTGGCTCCACTCCACAGTGTCCTGAGCCCCCAGCGCAGTTTTGTGGAGGTCGTTGTGCTCCGGGGTTCCCGTAAACCCGGTGAGGTGCACGTGCTCGATCCGAGCGGCGTCCGACGTGCGAAACATGGAGCCGACGTTGTGGATCGACCGTACGTTGTGCACGACGAGCCGGACGGGATGCTTTGGGAGCGTTGCGACCGTCTCGGGATCGGGTCGTTCAATTTCATCCCAACTAAGCTTGCGCATCTGGCAACTGGTCGAGAGATTTGTGGTACTCGAATCAGTGTCTTCGGTCGCCATGGCGGACACACGGTGCAATTCGCCGCATCGCGCCCTGTTTCCGCCTCCAATGCCGCTCCTAAAACGCTCTCCTGCATGTTTACCGTTCGATCTCCCTGGTGCGTCGTTCCCGTAGTCGGGCTTCTTTTCCTCGCAGTCACGAGCTGTACGGCGCTTCGGGAGGTGAGCAATCTCCGCAAGGTTCAATTTGCGATTGACCGCGTGTCGGAGGCCCGCTTGGCCGGGGTCGATGCCTCGAGGCTCCAATCCTACGAGGACCTGCGCTCAACGGATGTCCTCCGCCTCGGCGCTGCACTTTCCGAAGGAGAACTCCCGTTTGCGTTTACGCTTCACCTGCAGGCGACCAATCCGTCGTCGAACGACGTCAACGCTCGGCTTACCGAGATGGACTGGACCCTCTTTCTTCAGGATCAAGAGACGGTGTCCGGGCGGTTTGAGCAAGAGGTCGTGCTCCCGCCCGGCGAGCCCACGGACGTCGCCTTCCGGATGGAGCTTAACCTGGTGCGCTTCTTCGACGACAATTTGAGGGGCTTGGTGAATCTTGCCTCGGCGATCAAAGGGGACGCGCCTCCTCAGACGATCAAGCTCAAAGTCCAGCCCACCGTCGCCACGTCCCTCGGCCCCGTCCAGTATCCGTCCCCCATCACCGTGGTAAGCAAAGAGTTTGGAGACGACAGCCAGCGGCCGTAGAAGGCGGGCCCGCTGCACTCCTTCGCCGGACCTTCCTTGATGAGACCCCATGACCCGCGCTTTACCGTGATTGTCACCATCGACGGCCCTGCCGGCTCCGGAAAAAGCACCACTGCTCAGCGGGCCGCCGCACAGCTTGGCTACGTGTATCTAGACACCGGTGCCATGTACCGGGCCGTCGCTCTCGGTTTCCTGCGGGCCGACGCGCCGGCCACCCCCGAGGGCGCGGATCGCGTGCTGCCGGCCCTGGACGTGGACGTGGCCGTCGTGAGCGACATCTCGACCCTGGCGCCGGTGCGGGACTACATGGCGGAGGAGCAGCGCCGAATCGGCCACGAACAAGCGGAGGAGCACGGGGGCGTCGTGCTGGATGGGCGCGACACCGGTACGGTTGTCTTCCCGGAGGCCGCCGTAAAAATCTTCATGGTGGCCGATCTCGAGGAGCGGGCCCGGCGTCGGCAGCAGGAGTATGAGGCGGCCGGAGAGGACGTATCGTTCGACGAGGTCCGGGCCGAGATCCAAGAGCGCGACCGTCAGGATCGGAACCGCGACATTGCCCCTCTCCGCCGCGCGGAAGACGCCGTCGTACTCGACACAACCGACCGCACCATCGCGGAGCAGGTTTCTTTTGTCGTAGATCGCGTTAAAGCACATTCCGCCTGGGGAACGTAGACGGTCCGGTTCAATACAACCGTCGCCTATCTCGGGGCTCTTTGACTGTGGCCCCACCGGGCATTTTCCTGACTCGATTTCCGCATTCTCTGAATCCGGGCGTTCCTGTCCGCGGTCAGAGCGTGCGTGTTTCTCTCACTCTCCCTCTTGGAACGTCAGGTCCAGGCAGGTACAAATTGCACCCGTTGCTGGGCCGACGAACGGTTCAGCGCGTCGTAAACTCCTACACCGTATATGGCAGAACAAGAACACGTTGTACCGAAAGACGACTCGCAGGATGTCGATGACGCCCAATCCGCTTCCGCGGAGGGAACCGGGGCAAACCCCGCGGCTGAGGCCGTGGACGCCCCCCCCGCTGATACCGATTCGGGTCCCTCCGGAGAGGCCTCGACCGAGACGGCCGACGCTCCGCCTCCCTCAGAGGGACCACCGGCCGCAGAGGCAGACTCGACGGATGAGTCCCCCGACGAGCCCGTGAGTGAGGACGGGGACGAGGGAAGTCCTGCGGAATTCCCTGAAGAGCCGGAATTTGTGAGCCGCATTCTCGAAGAGGCCGTGGAAGAGGCCTCCGAGGATCTCCCAATTCCGTCGGGGGCCGAGGCGTCTCCCGATGTCTCTGACTTCGAAGAGCCCACCCGCACGGTTTCGGCCGACGAGCTGGAACGCACTGAGGAGTCACAGGGCTTCACCGGGGAAACGTACGGCCAGACGGTGTCTCTCGACGAACTCGAAACCGAGGGACCCACGCACACCGACGACCCCGTTTACGATCAATTCCGGGCGGTGGTCGACGAGACCTCTATCGACATCCGTGAACAGGACATCGTGGAGGGCCGCGTACTTCAGATCAACGAAGACTACGTGGTCATCGACATCGGCTACAAGAGCGACGGCATCGTCCCGCGGGACGAGTTCGAGGACGAGGACATTCGCCCCGGCGGTACCGTCGAGGTGTACCTGGAACGAAAAGAGGACCCCGACGGGCAGCTCGTTCTCTCCAAAGAGCAGGCCGACAAGGTTCGGCGCTGGCAGCGCGTCGAAGAAATCTACGAAAACGAGGAGGTGGTCGAGGGCACCATTATCCGTCGGATCAAGGGCGGGATGATCGTGGAGTTGTTCGACGGCATGGAGGCCTTCCTGCCGGGATCGCAGATTGACGTTCGTCCGGTGCGCGACTTCGAGTCGTACCTGGACACCCGGATGGAGTTCAAGGTCGTTAAGCTCAATCCGGAGAACGAAAACATCGTCGTTTCCCACCGCGAGCTCATCGAGCACGAGCTCGAAGAGCAGCGGCAAGAGATCCTCGAGGATCTCGAAGTGGGTCAGGTCCTCGAAGGGACGGTCAAGAATATCGTCGACTTCGGCGTCTTCATCGACCTGGGCGGCGTGGACGGGCATCTCCCTCGGACTGAAGCAGCTTCAGGACCACCCCTGGGACAAGATTGGTGACCAGTACGAAGAGGGCGACGTCGTGGAGGGGAAGGTCGTCTCGATTACCAACTACGGGGCGTTCGTCGAGATCGAAAAGGGCATCGAAGGCCTCGTCCACATCAGCGAAATGTCGTGGACGCGCCACATCGAACACCCCAGCCAGATGGTGTCGCTGGGGCAGGTCGTCGACGTCAAGCTTCTCAACGTCGACGAGGAGGAACGAAAAATCTCCCTCGGCATGAAGCAGCTGGAGCCCGATCCCTGGGAGGGCATCAGCGATCGGTATCCGGCGGGCACGGTGCTTACGGGCACGGTGCGCAACATCACGAACTTCGGCGTCTTCGTCGAGATTGAGCCCGGGATCGACGGTCTCGTGCACGTCTCGGACCTCTCCTGGACCAAGAAGATTCGGCATCCGGGCGACATGGTCGATGAGGGCCAAGAGCTAGACGTGGTCATCCTCAACATTGACGAGGAGCGCCGCCGCATCTCGCTGGGCCACAAGCAGGTGAAGACCAACCCGTGGGACCAGTTCGCCGATGCCTACGAGGAGGACAACGACACGACCGGCGAGGTCGTCCGCGTGGAGGACAAGGGGCTGGTCGTGCAGCTTCCGCTCGACGTGGAGGCGTTCGTTCCGGGCAGCGAGCTCAAGCGCGGGTCGAATGAATTCAAGAACCACTACCACGAGGGCGACGAGCTCGACCTCCGGGTCATTCGCTTCGACAAGGATCAGAAGGACATTGTCCTCAGCGAGACGGCCAAGGAAGAGGCCGAGCGCGAAGAGGAAGAGCGCGAAGAGGAGCGCGAGCGCCGCGAGGAAGAGAAAGAGCGTGAAGAGGCCGTCCGTGACTTCCAGGAAGAGCAGGAACCGGAAGAGCCCACGACGGGCCCCACGACGCTCGGCGAGCTTTCCGGTCTGGCCGACCTCCGTCAAGAGATGGAAGAAGAAGAGCGGCGAGAGGCGGCTCAGGACACCGAAGAGTCGTCGGACGACGCGGCGGAAGAAACCCCCGAGGACGAGACGGCCTTCGATGAGACCGCGGGCTTTCCGGAAAACTTCCCGCGCGTCTCCCGCCTTGAAAGCGCTGGCGTGACGACGCTGGCCGAGCTCCGCGAGGTCCGACAGCAGTCGGACTTGACCGAGTTGGATGGCATTGGCTCCGCGTACGCCGAGGACATTTCGGAGGCGCTCGACGAGTTCGACGAGACGGGTTCTGTGAGCAGCTAACATCACGCTCTGCGCGTGAGACTGTGCATTCAGTCGTAGGGGCGGCTTCCGTACTGGGAGCCGTCCTTTTTTCTTTGCCCCGGCGTGGCGAATCCTCACCATCTGCTTTGTGCACATCATCCCGCGCGTCGGATCCCGCGCGCCGAGAATGCCCACCATCCTTCACTCCGTTCCATAGTCCCACTGACGACGCATTTATGGAGGCAACGACGGAAAAGTATCTGCCAAGTGCCAGCAACTCGATTACGGCTCGGGTCGCGATTGCGAATCGTCCCGGCATGCTTGCAAAGGTGACCTCCGTGATCGGGGAGAAGGGGGGCAACATCGGGGCCATCGACATTGTGCGGGCCGAAACCGACGAGCTGACCCGCGACATCACCATCAACACCCGGAGCGACGAACACGCGCAGTCGATCGTGCAAGAAATCCGGGAGATCGAGGGGGTAGAGGTCGTCAACCTCTCCGATCGCACCTTTCTCCTGCACCTGAGCGGCAAGCTGGAGGTCGAAAGCAAGTCGCCGCTCCAGACGCGCGATCAACTGTCGATGGCCTACACACCCGGCGTTGCTCGCGTCTCGGAGTCGATCCACGAGACACCCTCGGATGCACATCGCCTCACCATCAAGAGCAACACGGTGGCCGTGGTGTCCGACGGAACCGCCGTGCTCGGACTTGGCGACATCGGCCCGAAGGCGGCCATCCCAGTGATGGAGGGAAAAGCCCAGCTCCTCAAAGAGTTTGCGGGCGTGAACGGCTTTCCGGTTTGCCTGGACACGACGAGCGTTGACGAGATTGTGGATACCGTCCGGCGCATCGCTCCCGTCTTCGGGGGCATCAATTTAGAAGACATCGCGGCTCCGCGGTGCTTTGCTATTGAAGAGCGCCTGAAGGATGAACTGGACGTTCCCGTCTTCCACGACGACCAGCACGGCACCGCCGTCGTGACGGTTGCGGCGCTCCTGAATGCGTTGACGGTCGTCGACAAGGACCTGGCGGACATCTCGGTGGTCATGGCTGGAATCGGGGCGGCGGGCACGGCCGTCACCGAAATGTTGCTGCAGATGGGCGTCGAAGACATCGTAGGGGTCGACAGAAGCGGGCCTGTTACCGAGGAGAGGGGAGACCTCACTGCTGCTAAGAAGCGGTACGTCGAGATGACGGAGCCGTCGACCGATGGGGACACCTTGTCGGAGGTGATGGAGGGGGCCGACGTGTTCATTGGGCTGAGCGCCCCGGACATCATCGACGTAGAGGATTTGAAGGGCATGGCCCGTGATCCCGTCGTATTTGCGATGGCCAATCCACAGCCCGAGATTCGGCCGGAGGTAGCCTACCCCCACGTCGCGGTCATGGCGACGGGCCGCAGCGACTACCCCAATCAGATCAACAATGTCTTGTGCTTCCCCGGCTTATTTAAGGGCCTGCTCGATTGTCGGGCGGCGGCCATCACAGGGGAGATGAAAGTTGCGGCGGCCGAAGCCATCGCCGATACGATTGACGATCAAAATCTGACGTCCGATTACATTATCCCCAGCGTGTTCGACAAAGAGGTAGTCTCGCGGGTCTCGGCGGCGGTGTCCCAGGCCGCCCACGAGCAGAACGTAGCCCGCAAGCGCACGTAGATCGATTCGGCGTCTCACCAGACGGATGAATCGCGGCGATGCCCTCCGATCGTGGTCCCCATCCCGAGGATGCCGACCAGTTTGGCGCGCCCCAGCATTCCCAACTCCGAGCGGCCGTGCGGGACCT
>PXSX01000227.1:0-3620 GCA_003022655.1 Bacteroidetes bacterium QH_1_64_81
AAAGATCGTAAGCTCGTAGCCGTAGGGCTGCGCATCCGGGCCGGTGAGGGTTCCCGTCACGTACCACCACTCCGTTTTGTAGCCGGGGTGCGGCCCGTGGTCCGCCGGAAACGTGAAGGGACGCACCTCCGTGGCGCGGCGGTAGCCGGTGGTGTCGCCGGCCATGGCGTCGGCGACGGACACCGACGTACGGAGGTCCGACGCGCCGGACGATGCCGTGAGCCAGTAGGCCCCAAGGCCGAGTACGGCCATGGCGACGACGAGGCTGGTCAGGACGGAGAGGGATCGGCTCATAGGGGACTATCTTGTCACAGCTCAGAAGAATCGACGACGCGCCGGACGGCCCGGACACATCGATGCAGCGAGGGTGCGTTCTTTGCGGCGTTCCTCGCGGACCACTGATTTCGAACGAATCGTTGCACACGCATCGTGTAGGCCGGCCCCTCGTCGTTCATTGTCGGATCGTCAGGGACGATCGCATTCCGGAGGCCTTGCCGCTGCGACGAGTCGGCAAGCTCCACGAGCGTCGCCTTCGGGTCCTCCAACTGCTCTGGATGGTGAGGAATAAGGGCCTTCCGGAGGCCGAAGAAGCGCGAAATGCTCGCTCGGTCCGCCAGGATCCAGCTTTCAATCTCCCGTACAACGAGGCGAAATAACATCTGATTGTGACAATGCGGGAGCCAATCTCGTACAATTTCGGCGGGACAGTCAGAATCGAGATCCATCAGGTCGACTAGCGTGAGAATAGGGACGCCCTGTGCCAACTGGTTGAAGCCCGATATTTTCTTCTCGATATAATCAACCCCTCTCCGACCGTATACCGTACCGACCGTTCCTCCAGCAGTGTCGATAATCTCTCGGGCGACCGTTTCGTCCAGGTTGCCCTCGACGAGAATGGAAATCGAGGGCATCACGCTCCAGACTCGTTGAAGTCGAGAGCCAACTGCCCACTGGGACCGGATTTCGGAAGAAGTACGTCGGCCGCCGTCAGTTCACTGTTCCGAAGCGCGATTCGATCATCCGGGTCCGGTTCTTCGAGAACAGCGCCTTCCTTGTCGGGCTTGATGAGGAGGACCTCATTCGCACCGATCCCGCGATCGCGAAGAAGCTCGTCTGAGTGCGTGCTGACGAGCAACTGGCGTGGCTCGAAGTCGTCCAGGCTCTGCCGCTTCATCTTGCGAATCTCCTCCTGAAGTTCAGCGAGGAGCTGTGGGAGTTTCCGTACGACTTCGGGATGAAGCGAGAGCTCCGGTTCTTCAAGGAGGAGGGGTCCTTTTCCCTCGAACACGGACCACATGAGACCGAAAAGCCGGAGGGTCCCGTCCGAGAACTGAGATTCGTTTTGCCGAGCGTCGTGCGGCCGCCAGTGCTCGAAGCGACCAATGAGATGCGGTGTCCCCTGATCGTCCATCTCCACCTCAAGCCCTTTTAGCTGGGGGACGGCCTCCTGCAGCACAGAACTGATGCGACGCAGCCACGCCCGACGGGTGCGCTGACGCTTGTTCCAAATCCGCTGAAGGATGTCGCGGCCATACGGATCGTCCTTCACCGGGGCTGGGGAGAACTCCTGAGGATCTCGGACGGCCTGTGGAATAACGTGCTGGTAGAAGACGGACCCAAAAAACGTGGCAACGTCTCGGAATTCGCGATTTGCGAGGATTTGCTCCAGGGCTGTTTGCGTAAGGAGCATTTCGTCCTCCTCATCCTCATCGTCCGGTCGATCCACAATCTTTTCCCCAGACTGGAGGTCCTCCACGGTCTCTTGCCGCACCTTAGGAATGCGCTGATTATCCTGGTTGAATTCAATTCGATATCGCCAGCGCGGTTCGTTCGGGGTGCGGCTGAGGACCACTTCAATCGCAATATTCGGACTTTTCCGCGCTGCGAGGCACCGAAGCGTAGAAACTCCTCCTCGATCATCAACTGCCTGCGCGAGACCGTCCTCGGCGAGGTCGTGGAGAAATCGAAATGCGTCAAGGAAGTTGGACTTTCCCGAGGCGTTGGGGCCAATCAGAAACGTCCGACGCGCGAGGCTGGCCCCCGTCGACTTGAAGTTTTTCCAGTTTTGGAGCTCGATGTGGCTGACGTGCATGATCCTGACCTTCAGCAATAGTCAAGAATTGGTGCTTCTCTAATGCGCTGGTGGTTGCGACGTTCGACCGTTTTCAGGGGGGCAAATGAAGGTGCAGCTTTGTCTGCGACGCCAGCGGCATCCCCCCACCATGCCCCTGGATGCGTCTCGTGAGCAATGCCGAGAGGTCGACCCATCGTGTCGCTGCGGGCGCAGCCGTTGGTCATCCATCCTGCAGGGCCACCGCCGGGCTCGACCGTGCCATGCGCCAGGTTGGGTAGAGACCCGCCAGGAACGCCGCCACGACCGCCAACGCAAGCGACTGGAGCAAGATGTCGGACGAGACGGTGAGTTGGAGCGTCCAGCCGAAGGAGCGCTTGTTGATGACGAAGACGAGCACGTACGCTAGCACGTAGCCGAGGGGCAGCGACAGGAGTCCGGCGATGGCCCCCATCAGGCTCGACTGTAGCGTGAGATAGCCGCCCACCTGTGGCGGCGTCATCCCGGAGGCCCGCAGCACGCCCATCTCGCGCCGCCGCTCCAGGGCCAGCGCCATGAGCGCCGTGAGGACCCCGATGAACGCCACGGCAATGGCGAGCAGCCGCAGCACCGTCGTGATGGTAAACGTGCGGTCGAAGACCTGCATCGAGGTCTCCCGCAAGGCCTTGTTCGACCGGATGAGCACATCCTGTAGTCCGGCCACCGAGGCCCGCATGTCGGCGATGAGGGCATCCACGGACGTGGTGTCGTCGGCAGTAAAGGCCAGTCCGGACACCCCTCGGTCGTCGTAATACTGTTCGTACGTAGAGCGACTCATGAGGACGACCCCCAGGTCGGAGCCGTAATCGAAGTACACCCCCTTCACCGCAAAGGAGCGTTGCCCGCGGTCCGTCTGCAGTCGCAACGTATCTCCCACCCTCACGTCGTGCCGATAGCTATACGGCTCGGACACGAGCACGGAGGAACTCGACCGCACGGCGTCCCATGCCGTTTCGGGATTGCCACTCTTGAACTGATAGATCTCTTCGGTATTCGTGCCGGGCTCCACGGCCACCAGTTCCGTCCGTCCCACGTCGGCCTGAACGGTCACGCGGCGAACCGAGTAGCTGGCCGCAATTCCCTCTACCCCGCGCAGCCGGGCCGCGACGGTCGAGTCGAGTGTGGCGGTAGAGCGGCGGAAGACGAGGCTCGGCGGCTGCACGTACACGTCCGCCTGGAGCGACTGCCGGAGCCAGTCGGACACGGTGCCCCGGAAGCTGTCGATCATGATGCCGACGCCCACCGTGGCGGCGATGGCCACCGTGAGGGCCGCGATGGCCACGCCGGTCCGGCTCAGGTTGGCCACGATGCCGCGCGCCGCCATGCGCCCAATGACGCCCGTCAGCCGACCGAGGAGGGGCCGCACGCCGTTGGCCAGCACCATCACTGCCAGCGGCGTCACGAGAGCCGCGCCCACGAGGAGGCAAAAGAGGGCGCCGTACCCGGCCCAGATGCTCTGCTGGGTGACGAGGAGAAGGAGGCTTCCGGCCCCGGCGACCAGCAGGCCGAG
>PXSX01000227.1:3754-9244 GCA_003022655.1 Bacteroidetes bacterium QH_1_64_81
CCCACCACGCCGAGCACCGCGGCCTCGCCCAGCACGAGCCGAAACACCTGCGCCCGCGTCACGCCCAGGGCTCGGAGCCGCCCCAGCAGCCCGCGCCGCTGGACGATGGAAAAGGTCATCGTGTTGTAGATGAGGAACGCCCCTACGATGAGGGCCAGGAGGCTGAGAGCCGTCAGATTGAGATCAAACGCCTTCGTCATTTGGGCCACTGTCTCCGTACGGGTGTCCGAGCGCCGGAGTTGGACGCCCTCGGGCAGCGCCTGGCGGACCCGATCCAGGTAGGCCGTCTGGGTCCCCTCGTCCGACGGAGCGAGAAGGTCGATGCGGCTCAGGCGTCCGGACTGGTCGAAGAGGCGCTGGGCCGTCGGCACGTCGACGACCAGGAGGTTGGCCACGGACCGACGCGTCCGCTCGTTTCGGGGTTCGATGAGCCCGAGCAGGCTGACTGAGTAGGTCGACCCTTCGACGTCGACCTGGAGGGTGTCGCCAGACGACAGCGAAAGCTCTCGGGCCGTTGGGGCGCTCATTAGCGCCGCGTCCCGGGTCATAAACGCGCCCAGGTCCAGGCCGCTCGACGCCCCGGTGCCCAGGTAGGGCCGGAAGGCGGCGTCGGCGAGCGGATCGATGCCGATAACTTGGAAGGTGCGGTCGCCCCGCTGTAGGGTGGCGTATCCCTCCACGATGGGGGCCGAGGGTCGAACACCGGCCTCTCGCAGGCGGCGGTACACGTTGTCGTCGAGCGTTTCGCCGGTGCCTACGACCTGATGCGTGGCCGCCCCCGTCACCGTCACCGCGGACAGCTCGAAGGCCCGGCTCGCGCTCGTATTGGCCAGGTCGATCGACACGACCACCGCCACGCCGATGGCTACCCCCAGGACGGACAGCCCCATGAGCCACGGGTGCTGGGTGAGGTAGCGGCGGCTGGAGCGCTGGAGAAGCGTCATCTTCGATTGGGAATGGGAGAAAGGGGGAGAGGGCGAATGGGAGAGTGGGCGTGTGGACGTATTGGCGGCGGCGAGCGCTGGAGGTTATTTCGTCCACGCTCCCACTCCCCCACTCTCCTAACGGCTCGCTCCCACATACTCCGGCACTTCATCGCGCAGGGTGCCGCCGTGCAAGTGCAGCACGCGGTCGGCGCGGGGAAGCACCTCGGGGTCGTGGGTGGCCACGAGGAGTGTCGTGTCGGTGTCCCGGACGAGATCGCCCAGCAGAGTGAGGAGGACGAGGAGCGGATCGTGGGTCAGCGCTCGCGCCACGGCCACCCGCTGCTGCTCGCCGCCCGAGAGCCGGTCCGGAAACGCATCTGCCCGGTCTGCCAGCCCCACCCGGCCCAGCATTGCCTGCGCCCGGTCGTGGTCTGCACGGGGCGTGCTCCCAGCCAGCTCCAGGGGGAGTCGCACGTTCTCGGCCACCGTGAGCGTCGAGATCAGGTTAAACGACTGAAACACGAACCCGATATTCGCACGACGAAATTTGGTTCGTTCGGTTTCGGACTTCTCTGTGAGGTCGCTGCCACCGATGCGGACGTGGCCAGATGTGGGGAGGTCGATGCCGCTGATGAGGTTGAGGAGCGTGCTCTTGCCCGCCCCACTGCGGCCCATCAGGACTGAAAAGGCCCCGCGGTCGAGATGAAGCGACACGTCCCGGAGCACCGTGCGGTCCTGATCGCCCTCGCGATACGTCTTGGTCAGCGCATTAAGCTCGACGAGGGGGGAGGAAGCAGGCATCGAAAGAGTAGAAGCACGTAGAAAGTCTAGAAAACTGCATCTTGCCTTGACCCCCAGATTCGCAACGGCAAGTCCTCCGATTCGATCCACGCGGGACCGATCGGGCAGCGGGGCAGCACGCGGCATTGACAGACGCTTGTTTCGGAAGCACCCGTCCCGCTGGAAAAACGATCCGTAGCGGCTATCCATCGTCGCGCTGGGGTGCCATCAGGTAGAGCACAGCCATCCGCAGGGCGACCCCATTGGTTACCTGGCTCAGGATGATCGCCCGCTCGTGATCGACCACCTCGTCGGCCAGCTCGATGCCCCGATTCACGGGGCCCGGGTGCATGATGAGCAGGTCGGGATGGCGGCGCAGGTGGTCGGGGGTGATGCCGTACTGCTGGTGATACTCGCGTGTGCTGGGGAAGAGGCCTTCATCCTGCCGTTCCATCTGGATGCGGAGGGCCATCGCAATGTCGCAGCCCTCCAGGGCCGCGTCGAGCCGCGTCGTGGTGCGCACGTCCATCGCCGCCTCCATCTCCACCGGCAGCATGGTGGCCGGGCCGCAGAGCGTAACGTCCGCCCCGAGCGTAGTAAGCGCCTGCACATTGGAGCGGGCCACGCGGCTGTGGGTGATGTCGCCGATAATGGAGACCTGCAGGTCCTCGAACGTGTCGACGTGTGCCCGCATCGTGAGGAGGTCGAGCAGCGCCTGAGTGGGGTGGGCGTGGGCGCCGTCGCCCGCGTTGATGATGACGCTGTCGGTGCAGCGGGCCAAAAAGTGGGGCGCGCCCGGCGAGGAGTGGCGAAGGATGACCACGTCCACCTTCATGGCCTCCACGTTGCGGGCCGTGTCCTTGAGCGTCTCGCCCTTCGTGACCGACGAGCCGGACTTCGATAAGCTCACCGTTTCGGCGGACAGGCGTCCGGCGGCGAGGCTGAAGGAGAGCTTCGTTCGCGTCGACGGCTCGAAGAAGAGGCTCGCTACTGAGGTGCCCTGGAGAGTAGGCACCTGCCGGATGGGGCGGTCCAGCACGGCGCGGAACTCCTGCGCCGTGTCGAGCAGGTGGCGAAGCTCGTCGGCCGTGTAGGTTGAGAGGTCGAGCAGGTGCTCGTGGCGGAGCTCCGCCTTACGGTCCGGCGCGGCAGAGGATCGCGATTCGGCCATGAGAGCAAGGCGTTCGGCGGCTTGGGGGGAAGATGAATGAGACGGTCAACGGGCGTCGTCTTCGACACTCCGGGGCAACGAGGCTTTCACCAGCCACACCCCGTCTTCCTCGTCCACTTCCTCAACGCAGACCCGGATTTCTTCGTCGGGGAGGGTCGGCACCTCGCGGCCCACGATGTCGGTCGGCCGGTCCGCCCGGTAAACACGACGTCGTCGACGAGGACGAGGTGGCGGTCCGTCACGTCGAACGGGATGCGGGTGGTTTGAATCTCAGGCTGCTCCAGCCGCAGGCGCACGTCGTCCCGGTACATGGTGACGTCGAGGAGGCCCAAGGGCAACTCGATGTCGGTCTGCGCCCGGATGCGGGTCTGGAGGCGGCGGGCCAGGTGCACGCCCCGCGTCTGCATGCCGACCAGCGCGAACGTGTCGGCGGGCGCCGGCGCGTCCGGGTCGATGCGCTCAAGGATCTGCTGGGCCATGCGGTCCAGCGTCCGCCCGAGGTCGCGGGCCGTCATGAGTTGTGCCTTGATGCGGTCGTCGGAGGACATGGACGTAGGCAGTGGGTTGGCAACTGGGTCGGGGTGGCGTCGCAGCGTGTCCGGAGCAGGGAGCCGCGTCGGGGATGTCGCGTCGCTTCCAAGGAACTGAACACAGGGCAGACTTTCTAGTGGGCCGTGCACGGCAATCGCATCTTGGCCCGAGGCCTGATGGTGCCTCGATCCGGGGCGGTGTGTTCGTGCTCCCACGCGCCCTCTCGCCCGCTCCATTCGGGCAGTTTCGTTGATCAGAGGCGGACGAGCCTCCACACCACGAAGGAAATTTTTAACATACGATCGCCCTGGTGGGCCGTGTTGGCGTTCGTGCGTCTGGGCGTATGCCGGAATGCGTGAGGAGTGAAGCGTGAGGCGTGCGGCTGCCGTTTCCCGTGCGTATTTCACGCACCACTGAGCGTAAAGTCACGTTCTTGTACCCGCACGGCATCGGGTCCGGCACGGCACTGCCTCTTTCGTCCTTACATCCGTCCACACTTCCATACGTCCCTACGTCCATCCATGGCCGAGTCCAACGTTGCCCGCCGCTACCTCGATCCCGTCGTGGTGTCACAGCTGGACACCATGGAGCTTCGGGCCCGCCTCATCGTCGAGGGCTTCATTACCGGCCTGCACCGGAGTCCGTACCACGGCTTCTCGGTCGAGTTTGCCGAACACCGGCCCTACAATCCCGGCGACGAGCTTCGCCACGTGGACTGGAAGGTCTACGCCAAGACGGATCGCTTCTACGTCAAGCAGTACGAGGAGGAAACGAACCTCCGGAATTACATCGTCCTCGATACGTCGGCGTCGATGCGCTACGAGGGGGACGGGTCCGTCTCGAAGCTCGACTACGGCTCCTACCTCGCCGCCGCCCTCCACAACCTCATGCTCAAGCAGCGGGACGCAACGGGCCTCATCGGGTTCGACGAGTCGGTGCACACGTTTCGGCCCCCGAAGGCCACCCAGGGCTACCTGCGGCAGCTCCTCGTGGCCCTCGAACAGATGCACCAGCAGGACGCCGAGGGGCAGCGTACGAGCGCCGCGGCTGCGCTCGAGGAGGTCGCGCAGCGGGTCGAGCGCCGCTCCCTCATCGTCGTGATGACGGACCTGTTCGAGAACATCGCGGCCCACGACGACCTTCTCCGGGCCCTGCGCCACCTCCGACACCGCGGGCACGAGGTGATTGTGTTTCACATCCTGGAGGGAAATACGGAGCGTCGGTTTCGCTTCCCGGACCGGCCCATGCTCTTTCGAGACGTGGAGACGGGAGAGGAGGTATCCCTCCAGCCCGCGCAGCTGCGCGATCACTACACGGAGGCAGTTGAGCATTTCACCGAGACGTTCCGCCGCAACTGCCTGGAGCACGACATCGACTTTGCGGAGCTCGACACGAATGAGGCCTACGACACGGCCCTGATGAAGTATCTCAACAAGCGGTCTCGCCTCGCGTGAGGTCGCCACTACGGCTGGGCCTTCGCCACGGGCTCCGGCGACGGAGCGCGGAGGGCCTCCAGACGGTCGAGCAGGGCGGCTTGGGCCTCCGGATCCGACAGTGCGACGATCACGGGGCCTTCCGGCGTGCGAAGGCAAATGACCTCCTCGGGAAGGCGGCCGGCGAAGACCCGGGTGGCCGCGTAGCGGCGGTAGTGGCGGTGGTACTGCCGGGCGGGGATGAGGGCGACGTCCTCGACCGACGTGTGGGAAATGGTGCAGGAACGGTCGCCCTGAGTGAGCGTCACCGCGTCGGACTGACACTCCACGCGGACCGCCGGGCGAAAGCCCACGAGACCGACCCCGATGAGCGCCAGGACCGATCCCACTTGTCCGCCCCGAAAGAGCACCTGCCACGACGGGTTGGCGAGGAGAGTGGGCTTCAGGAAGGCCCATCCCAGATAGTGGATCATCAGCAGGGCGAGGCTCAGGCCCGTGAGGGCCACGATGTAGAGCGCCTCGCCCCGAAGACGGTCGCCCACCCGGGCCCGAACCGCCCGGCCGAGCACCGAGTAGCTGGGATGATACGAACGGGAAGACTCGAAGGTGTGCGTCACAGCGACGACAAGGGCTGCGGTGGGGAGGCTCC
>PXSX01000228.1 GCA_003022655.1 Bacteroidetes bacterium QH_1_64_81
AGGCGAACCCCGAGGCCGTAGCCCGGGTGCCAGCCCCGCGTGGCCGTCGTGGCTTCAAGGGCCGGACGAGCGACGTATCCGAGGTCAAAAAAGGCGTGGGCGTAGGAGGCGCGGTCGAGCTGCAGCCGATACTCGACGAGGCCGCGCGCCACCACATTCCCCAGGAACCGATCCTCGTCGTAGCCCCGAAGCGACGTGGCGCCCCCGAGCCGAAACAGATCGCTCCGATCAAAGTCGCGGCTGAGAAGCACCGAGCCCTCCCCGCCCACGGCGAGGACTTGGCGGTCGAAGAGGGGCAAATACGTCCGGATGCGGCCCTGGAGGCGCTCTTGCCGGACGGAGTTGGCGATGCGCGTCGTGTCTCCGCCGGCCGTAATGCGCTGGAACCGCCGCTGCTTGCGGCCCTGTGCCAGCTGGGCGTCGAGGGAGAAGCCGCGACGCGGATTCTGGGCCTGATCCACCTCTTGGTACCGCAGGCCTACGCCGTAGAAAAAGGTGGTAGAGCGCGGGATCTGCTGGCGGTCGTTCCGGAGCCGGGCGCCCGCCGGGCCGGGCCGCACGGCCTCGCGGCCCAGGGTGGCGGTCACCTCGAGCCCATCCCCCAGCCGGTAGCCGCCTTCGAGTTGATAGACTCGCTCGCCGTACGTCGAGTCCCGCTGCTCCCCGCGGAAGTGCCCCTCCAGCCGCAGTGGAAGGCCGAAGAGATACGGATCCGAGAGGGCCACGTCGAAGACACTCGTCTGGCCGGGCCGTCGGTCGAGGGTGAACTCGGCCCGCCGCCCGCCGCCGAACAGGTGCTTCAGGAGCAGGTGCCCGCTGCCCACGAGCTGCCCCGAGTCGCGCGTCTGGGACGGCGGGAGGTAGCCGAGCACAAAATCAAAGGCGCCCGGGGAGGCCTCTTCGACCGGAATCCGCAGTACGGCACCGCCGTCATCGGCGACGAGCAACTGAGGAGAGTCAACCGACTGAAAAATCGCATGCTCCTGGAGCCGGCGCCGAATGGCCTCCGGGTCGTAGTCGTGCAGAGGCGCGCCCACCTCCAGGCCGGCGAGGTGGGCCAGGAGTTCGGGCGTGGTGCGGGCGTCGTCCGGCACGTCGATGCGCTTGAGCCATAGCTCAGGGCCCTCCCTCACCCGCAGCGTCACCCGGAGGGTCGGCGTTCCGTTCTTCGAGAGGCGCGTCTCCGCCACCCGAATCTGGGCGAGTGGGCGCCCCGCCTCCTCGTACCGGTCCAGGAGCGCCTGGATGTCGGCTTCCAGTCGGTCGGGCCGAAGGGGTTCGCCCTCGTCGGTGTCCATCAGCGCGCGCAGTTCGTCCGCCGGGACGGCACTGTCCCCCTCGATGCGAAGGGTCCCAATTCGCACCTGCGGCCCGCGGCGGACGTGGAGGCACGCCGACCCGGGCGGAGCACTCGTGTCCACCGTGGCGGAGTCGAGCGTCGCGTAGTAGTAGCCCTTCCGACGCAGGTGTCGGAGGACGCGCCGTTCCACGGTCTGCAGGCGGTCGACAGAGGCCGTGGACACCGTGTCGGGCCACGGGGCGCGCTCCCCATCCAGCACGAGCCGCCACTGCACCGTCGGGGCCTCCGCGTTCGATTTGGACACGGCAGTTTGGGCACCCGCGCGCCGGAGTCCGCCGGTGGCTAAGAGCCCCGCCACCGCGAGCAACACCGCCCCGACCGTCGGGTATACGACATGTCGTCGGTGACTGCTCATCGTGTCGCTCCACGTAATGACGCTCGCTCATCGCGCCGCCCTTTCCCTCCTCGCCGTTTGTCTACTGGGCGTAGCGGGAAACGGAGGCGTTACGTCTCCAGCGTCGTTTGAACCCACAAGCGGTCCACGGGTTGCGCCAGTGCTTTCCCCAGACACCCTGCGAACGTCCGCTGAGCCGGGCACGCCCCTCATTCTCACACTGCCGTCTGAACTGGATGGGCGCTCGGTGGAGCACTACACCCTCCTGCGGGGCCCGGCGCTGAGCGGCGTCGCCGGCCGCTCGTTCACCTGGATTCCGGAAGGGGCCGATCCCGGCGTGCACGAGGCCCTTCTCCGGCCCCATGCCCCCGACGCGCCCCCCGACACTCTTGTCCTTCGGATTGACCTCCAATCCTGACCGGAATAGGAGCCCTCGTCCGCCGGGATCGTTTTAACGGAAGGAAGTGCGTCACGACCAGGGATACTACGTATTTCGTGTTGCGTATTGCGTAGAGCGAGGCCGAGTGGCAATCTTACGCAGTACGCATCACGCAATAGGAGGACGCGGCGTCAGTCGATCGCCCAGCCCGACGGGCTCTCCCACACCCCCACGCTCCCAAACACCCACGCCCCCATTCCCGAACTGCCCCTCTCCCCCACCGACCGACAGCGCACAGCGTTTCGCCAGGACCTGCTCAGTTGGTACGACGAGCACAAGCGCTCGATGCCCTGGCGCGAAACGGACGACCCGTACCGTATCTGGGTGGCGGAGATCATGCTCCAGCAGACGCGGGTCGACACGGTGCGCGACTACTATCATCGGTTCCTGGAGGCCTTTCCGACCGTCGGGGCGCTCGCAGACGCCGAGCGGGACGAGGTGCTGAAGCGCTGGGAGGGGCTCGGCTTCTACGCCCGGGCCCGCCACCTCCACGAAGCCGCCCAGCGCGTCGTCGAGGAGCACGACGGCACCGTCCCCGACACGATGGACGCCATTAAGGACCTGAAGGGCATCGGTCCGTACACGGCCGCCGCCGTCCTCTCCATCGCCCACCAGAAGCCGCACGCGGTGCTCGACGGCAACGTCACCCGCGTGCTGTCCCGCGTGTTCGCAGTCGAGGAAGACGCCACGACCAGCATGGCCCAGCGCCACCTGCGCGCCCTCGCCAACGAGTTGCTTGACCCGAAGCGGGCCGGCGACTTCAACCAGGCGATGATGGAGCTCGGCGCACTGGTGTGCACTCCAAGCACGCCCCTCTGCGACCGCTGCCCGCTCCAGAACGTGTGCCGGGCCCACGACGCGGGGACGGAGGAGGACTATCCCATCACGCCCGAGTCGGAGCCCGTGCCGCACCACGACATTGCGGTGGGGCTTGTGTTCGACGCGGACGACCGCCTCCTCATTCAGCGTCGTCCCGATGAGGGCCTGCTCGGCGGCCTCTGGGAGTTTCCCGGGGGGAAGCAGGAAGAGGGCGAGTCGATGGAGGCCGCGTGCCGGCGCGAGCTCAGAGAGGAGCTTGGGATCGAGGTGGAAGAGGTTGCCCCGTTCTACACGCTCTCCCACGCCTATTCCCACTTCAAGATCACCCTGCACGCCTTCCGGGGCCGCCTCGCGGACGGTCCGCCTGAGGCGCGCGAGGACCAGCCCTTCCAGTGGGTTGGCATCGACGAACTCGACGACTACGCCTTTCCTCGCGCCAACCGCCGCCTCATCGAAGAGCTACACCGCCGTCGCGAAGAGCCATCCCTCTTCGACTGACCTCCACGACCCGTGCTTTACAGTCCCCTTAGCGCAAAACTTTCAACCTGAAGCCCTGAGCTCAACTACTCTACGATCTCGGCCTCAGCCTCCTGCACGCCGCCCGACTGACTTGAGCCATCCCCTCCAAAAATGGCGGCGCCAATGGCTCCGCCGATCGCCCCGAAGATGGCATAGAGCACGAGGGTGAAGGCGAGTCCGCCGAGAAAAAGAAACAGGCCTTCATTGCCCTGCTGTGCCATCATTTCGGGCGAAAAGGGCTGTTGTCCCTCCATGTTCTGCATCATGCCCTCCATAATGCCCTGAGTGATCGACTGCGAGTCGAGCTCAATGGGGCGTAGGGCCCGGTTCAGCAGACCGCTCAGGATCGCTCCCCCCGCCCCAGCGAGCGCCCCCACGTACACCCCATCGGCGGTCTTCATCGACGAGACGACCCCGGCGTACTGCTGGGCCGCTACGACCCCTCCGACGATGACGCCCAAACAACAGATCGTGTTGATGAGGCCGAGGTACGATGTGCTGAGAATACCCGTCACAACAGCGCCGACGAGGATTGACTGCTGGCGAGGAGTCATGGAAATCGAAAGCCTGGGTGAGGGAAGAGCCGCGCGAGGAGAGCGCGTGCGAAGAGCCCGTGCGCCTGGGAAAAGGTCGCACGAAAATAGCCAAGAACGTCCACAACCGAAAGCGGACTCCCCTCTACTCCAGGGCAATCGCAGCTGTGCTACAGTTGACCAAGCAGGTGTTCGAGATATTCGGTATCCCACCCCGCTCGAAGCCGCTTTGTCTCCGTTCCCCCGTCGATTCGATCGTCCTGCTTTAGCACCGAGAGGGCCAAGCGGCGAACCGTCCCAGATTGTCGGCTGCATTGCCGCTGCGCACCTGGCTATCATCCTCCCCGAAGGCCACGTCTAGGCTCCAATGCAACCCGTTCTCGATCCGCCAGTGCCGACGAGTCGCCTTTAGCAACCGGGTAGCGTCGGGCGGCAGGCTACTGAGCACATACCGCTTTTCAGTCGTTGTCTCCCCGCCTATAGCCGCCTCTCCGCCCATAGCCGCCTCTCCGCCCATAGCCGCCTCTCCGCCCATAGAACTGTCTTCTGAGCCGCCCTCCGCGCTTGGGTCGGCTTCGAACCGTTCAGTTTCGATGAGGGCAATTGAGCTCACGTTTGCCCACCGTTCGCTGTCGATCAGGCCGCGACCGCCGACTTTCATTGTCCAGCAGCGGCGCGTCTCTACTCGCCCGTGGCCACCATCCACGTCGGTCGCGCCCGGCTCAAGGCCCTGATCCCGACACTGCTCGGGACACCTGCTCGATGTCGGCTCGAAGCCCCTCCTGGTTTTCTTTCACGCGAAGGACGTAGTCGGCTCCTGCCTCCTGGATCGCTTCCGCAATGTCAGTTCGCTTCCGCAATGTCAGTCTGGCATCCCATCGCGTCGATCCAGGCGTTGCATCCCTCCAATAGAAGCTCCTCCAGAAGCTGGGGAATGGCCTCGATCTCGTTTGACCCGTTCTCTGATCGGCGTTGGCCCAGAACCAGCCTCTGCTCGGTTGCCCACGCCTCTACCAGATGCCGGGGCTCCTTTCCAGTGGCTCGGTCTCCACTTCCACACAAGGTCTTCCCATCGATGGCCACCACTTCCCCATCAGCCTCTCCTCGAATGCCTTGAACCCATCTCCGAAAGCAATCCTCGAACTGAACTGGATCGATCCGCCCAAAAACACCGCTCAGCACGTCATGAGAGGGGACACCATCCTCAAACGGCAACAGGTCCCGCAGCCACTCCAGACGAGCCTCCCCGAACTCCTCGACAGCAACAAAGGTGTCGGCCCCACTGATTGTGGCCCCACTGATTGTGGCACAGATCACCAGCACGACAATCTCTTCAAGCGGGTAGATCTCTCCGTGACGCGGATCTTCCAGCGGCTCGAAACTTTCGAGGAGAGACAGAGAGTCGGTCGCTTGGGAACTTGCAGGCATCGGCTCAAAAGGTCAGAATCGAGAACGGTGAGCTTCAACAACCTAAATGCTTCCTGACACAGATGCGATAGCCCTGCCCCTCTACTCACGGCAATCGCATCTTAGCGACGAGGGTCTATCTGTGCTGCCCTACAGGTGCAAAAATTCAGTACCCCCACGCTCCCATGCCCCCATTCCCCCGCGCTNNNCCCTCTACTGGGGACCTTCGGAAGCGGCGGTCCGTGCCACCCGGCGGAGCAACCGGTCCGTCACGTAGCTGGCTGCGACCGTTCCGAAGAGAAGACCGGTAAGAGCCCGGCTCACCGGACCGTTGCCCCAGAGCCCCAGCACGGGCCCGATCCAGTCGACGCCGAGCGGGATGAGTGATCCGAGCAACAGGTAGCGCCCATACCGGCCGAGCGTCGCCCACAACCCTTCTCCCCATCCTGACAGCAGTCGGGACACGCCGACCACGAGTCCAAAGTAGATGCCGCTGCATCGATCGCAGATGGCAATCGGCACGCCGTCGATGTGAGGAGACCGACTGGGCATCTGATGACACACCGACGCAAAGCACCGCCGCACCACCTCCTGCATCCCAGCGGGCAGGAACGGCGGAAGCAAGGCCAGTAGAAGCACCCCGCTCGTGCCGGCCAGCAGGCCATACCAGACCAGACGCGTGCGGGACCATCCGGACATGAGGGGGCGACGCGACGTGGCGGACACAGAACAGACTGGGCTCTTCTTCTCCGACATCGGCCTTACTTTTAATCAACCGCGGAGGTTCGGGGCGTTCGACCATTGCTCCTCCGCTAAGACTCTCTCCCTGCCTCCTTCGACCCTTCCCTCTCCCCGCTTTTCATTTCCGGTCTCATCTCCACCCTTCCTCGGTCGCACGCAACTCATCGGAGGAGACCCCAGGGCGATTGCATGTTGGAGACTCTCGACCAGCGAAGGAGGCTTCGCTGCCGCTGATCGTAGGAGAGACGCCGCAAATGCGCGGGAGAATGGGGGCATGGGAGCGTGGGGGCACCGAGTTTTGTGCCCCCGCAGAACCAGCAAGCAGGCTGCCGTCGCTAAGATGCAGATTGTCCTGGGGGAGACCCAGGATCTTCCGCGGGACTGCCCACACCAGAAGCCGCTAAAGGATCTTCACCCTACGCTCCCCCGCTGCTCGGGAACACAGATCGGCACCCTGTGTTGCAGCCAGTGGATTTATTATCACTCGCCATCGGTGAGTGATAACAGCAACCGAAGTCTCACCCGCACACCATTCATAAGGCATTCTGAACGCATTATGACGGAAATTAAACCTCTCGGCGACCGCGTCGTCGTCAAGCCGAAACCGGCCGACGAAAAGACCGAAAGTGGGCTTTACATCCCGGATTCGGCCAAAGAGAAGCCCCAAGAGGGGACGGTCGTCGCGATCGGTCCGGGCCGTGTTGAAGACGGCACACGGATCGAGATGACGGTTGAGGAGGAGGACGATGTCCTCTACGGCAAGTACGCCGGCACCGAAGTGACCCTCGATGGTGAGGAGTACCTCATCATGCGCGAGAGCGACATCTTCGGTATCGTCCAAGGATAACGATTCCGGCCGTCCCGTGGCGCTCGACGTCGCGGGTGCACGACCGACTTTCACCCCCGTACGAAACCCGAACGAAACCCCCAACACGCAACCATGGCGAAACAAATCAAGTTTGACTCCGAGGCGCGCAACGCCCTCAAGGACGGCGTTGACCAGATGGCGAAAGCCGTGAAGGTCACGCTCGGTCCGAAGGGCCGAAACGTCGTCCTCGAGAAGTCCTTCGGTTCACCGACGATTACGAAGGACGGTGTGACCGTTGCCAAAGAAATCGAACTCGAGAACAAGCTTCCGAACGTCGGCGCTCAGCTGCTGAAGGAAGCGGCGTCGAAGACCAACGACGCGGCGGGCGATGGAACCACCACCGCTACGGTTCTCGCCGAGTCCATCATCAACGCCGGTCTGAAGAGCGTGACCGCCGGCGCGAACCCGATGGACGTGAAGCGCGGCATCGACACAGCAGCCCGCAAGGTGGTAGACCATCTCCGCGAGCAGAGCGATCCGGTGGTGGGCAAGGAGCGCATTCAGCAGGTCGCCACGATTTCGGCGAACAACGACGACTCGGTGGGCTCCCTCATCTCCGATGCCTTCGAGAAGGTGGGTCAGGACGGCGTCATTACCGTCGAAGAGGCCCGTGGCATCGAGACGTACCTCGACGTGGTCGAGGGCATGCAGTTCGACCGCGGCTACCAGAGCCCCTACTTCGTGACCGACTCCGAGGAGATGGAGGCGGTGCTCGAAGACGCGTACGTGCTGATCTACGACGACTCGATCGGCAACATGCAGGATCTCCTGCCGGTCCTGGAGAAGGTCAGCCAGACGAACGACCCGCTGTTGATTATCGCCGAGGACGTGGAGGGCGAAGCGCTCGCCACGCTCGTGGTAAACAAGATGCGCGGCACGCTGAAGGTGGCCGCCGTGAAGGCGCCGGGCTTCGGCGACCGTCGGCAGGCCATGCTCGAAGACATTGCCGTGCTGACCGGCGGAACGGTCATTAGCGAGGAGAAGGGCTACCGCCTCGAAAACGCAAGAGATCGAGGCCCGCGTCAACCAGATTCGGCAGCAGATCGCCAACTCGACCTCCGACTACGACCAGGAGAAGCTGCAGGAGCGGCTGGCCAAGCTGGCCGGCGGCGTGGCGGTCCTCAACGTGGGCGCTGCTACCGAGCCGGAGATGAAGGCCAAGAAGGCCCTCGTCGAGGATGCGCTCAGCGCCACCCGCGCGGCGGTCGACGAAGGCGTGCTCACCGGCGGCGGTGTCGCTTACCTGCGCGCCCTCGAGTCTCTCGAGGACGTAGAGGTCGAGAACGAAGACCAGCAGATTGGCGTCGGCATTGTCAAGAAGGCCCTGGAGGCCCCGGTGCGCCAGATCGCCCAGAATACGGGCAAGGAGGGCTCCATCGTGGTCCAGAACGTAAAGGACGGCGAGGACGACTATGGCTTCAACGCCCGCTCCGAGGAGTACGGCCCGCTCCTCGACGATGGCGTGCTCGACCCGACCAAGGTCACGCGCTCGGCGCTCGAAAACGCGGCCTCCGTGGGCGGCATGCTGCTGACCACCGAGTCGGTCGTCGCCGACCTGGAGTCCGAAGATGAGGACGACGGCGGTGGCGGTGGCGGCGCCGGTGGTGCCGGCGGCGGCATGCCTGCCGGTGGTGCCGGCGGCATGGGCGGCATGGGCGGCATGGGTGGCATGATGTAAACCCATCCGCTCCGTGCGATGCGTCCACGACGACCGTCGGGACGCGCCCACGAGCGCTCCGCACGATTCAGGCTGCCTCTCCCCCTCCGGGAGGGGCAGCTTTTTTATTTGCCCCGTCGTCCCTCGGGGCCGCAGCACTACCCCGAAAGCGACTTCACGGCTTTCACCATCTCCCGCCCATCGCCCCGCACGAGGTCGAACCCCAGCTTCTCGCAGACGCGCTGCATGGCGTGGTTTTGCTGCAGGATGTCGGCGGTGATGCGGTCGAGCCCCTCCGTCTCACCCACCTCTACGAGACGGCGCAGCAGCTCGGTGCCGATGCCCTCACCCTGGAACTCGTCGATCACGAGCATGGCGAACTCCGCTTCGTTGCGGCCCGGCTGCTTGGTCAGGCGCCCCACGCCAATGATTTGGTCGTCGTCCTCCTCGACGGGTCGCTCAGCAACGAGGGCCATCTCGCGGTCGTAGTCGATGAAGCAGATGCGGGCGAGTCGATTATGGGCCACGCGCTGCTCCAGCTTCATGAGGTTGGCATAGCGCAGGTAGACGCTCCGCTCGGAGAGGCGCTCGTGGAAGGTGACCAGCTTCGGCTCGTCCTCGGGCCGGATGGGACGGATCGTGATCTCCTCGTCGTCCCCCATCGGGTGGGTGCCGATGTACTGCCGGGGATAGGGTCGAATGGCAGGCGTTGGTAGCTCGTCGTCGTCTTTCGTGTACGGATGGAGCACGACGCGGGCGTCCAGGGCGAGGAGTCCGTCGTCGCCGGGCCGGGCCAGGAGCGGGTTTACGTCGATCTCCTTCACGCGCGGTTGCTCCACCACCAGCTGACTGAAGCGCACCAGCAGCGTTTCCAGCGCGTCGAGGTCCACCGGCTCGCGGCCCCGCACGCCCTGGAGCGCCTCGTAGATCTTGGTCTGCTCCATCATGCGGCGGGCCAGGGTGCGGTTGAGGGGCGGGAGGCCGAGGGCGCGGTCCTGGTAGACTTCCACCAGTTGCCCCCCGGAGCCGAAGAGCAGCACCGGCCCGAACTGTTCATCCATGCTGGAGCCGATGATGAGCTCATACCCGTCGCTGCGATCGATCATGGGCTGCACGGTCACCCCATCGAAGCCCTCGCCCCCGATGTTCTCGTCGATCGTCCGGAAGGCCTCTTCCACCGCCGCGTCCGAAGTCAACCCGAGCCGCACGCCCCCCACATCGGACTTGTGCGTGATGGAGGTCGAGTGGAGCTTCACGGCTACCGGATGGCCGATGTCCTGAGCAGCCGCCACAGCCTCCTCCGGGGTTTCGGCAACGCGGGTCTCGACGGTCGGGATGCCATAGGCCGACAACAGCGCCTTCGAGGCGTGCTCCGTCATCAGCACGCGACCGCTCTCGTGGGTGTCCTGCACGATGCTGGCCGCCGCCTTGCGGTCGGGAATGCCTTCCTCGTCCTCCGGCAGGCTGGGCGTCTCGTAGAGGGCGCGCAGGTTGTAGCTGTAGCGCCACATGTGGTTGAACACGCGCGCCGCGGTGTCCGGGTACGCGAAGGTGGGCAGTCCCGCCTCGTTCAGGATCTTTTCGCCGGAGGCCACGGCGTCGCCCCCCATCCAACTGGCCAGGATCGGCTTGTCGTTGTCGCGGGCGTAGGGACGCAGGTGCTCGGCCGTCTTGGTGGGCTCGGTCATG
>PXSX01000229.1 GCA_003022655.1 Bacteroidetes bacterium QH_1_64_81
TCCATTTCGGAATTCTCCACGGGCGACGTAATGGGCGAGAGCGCGGATCGGCTCGCAGCCACGTTTGGGATCTCGCGCGAGGAACAGGATGAATACGCACTGCGCTCCCACCAGGAGGCCGCCGCGGCCCGCGACGACGGCCGCCTCGACGCGGAACTCGCCCCCGCCACGGTGCCCCCGGACTTCGACCCGATCACGACCGACAACGTGATCCGGGACGACACCTCGATGGAGCAGCTCCGTGACCTTCCGCCCGCGTTCGTCAAGCCCTTCGGCACCATCACGGCCGGCAGCTCGTCGGCCCTCACGGACGGGGCCTCCGCGACGCTGCTGATGGCGGAGGAAGTGGCGGAGGCCGAGGGCTTCACACCCCGGGCCGCCCTCCGGAATTACACCTACGTCTCACAAGACCCGAAGACGGAGCTCCTCCTGGGCCCGGCCTACGCCATTCCCGAGGTGCTCGACGCAGCCGGGCTCACGCTCGACGACATCGACGTGATTGAGCTCCACGAGGCGTTTGCGGGACAGGTCCTGGCGGTGCTCGACGCGCTCCGCTCCGACCGGTTTGCCGAGGAGCACCTGAACCGAAGCGAGCCGGTGGGCGAAGTCGACATGGACCGGCTCAACACCCGCGGCGGCTCCCTCTCCCTGGGCCATCCCTTCGGGGCCACGGGCGCCCGTCTCGTGATGAGCGCCGTCAACCGCCTCCACGACGAGGACGGCCGGTGGGCCCTCGTGTCGGCCTGCGCCGCCGGCGGACAGGGCCACGCGATGCTCATCGAACGGATGGCGTAGTGTGTGGCGTATTGCGTATTTCGTATTGCGTCTCCGGCTTGCAGAAGTGAAAAACGCAAAACGCCCAGCGCAAAACTCCTAACGCTCAACCCCCAACGCTCACCTCCCATGCCCGACCTGCTTGACGTACCGACGGACCTGCTCTCCCTGACGGTGGACGACACCGGCGTGGCCACCCTTCAGCTCGACGACCCCAACGCGTCGGTCAACAAGATCTCGTGGGAGACGCTGGAGGCGTTTTCCGATGCGCTGAGTGTGATTGAAACCCACTCGGACCTGACGGGGCTCGTCTTCACCAGCGGCAAGCCCGAGTCGTTCATCGTGGGGGCCGACCTGGAGATGGTGCAGAACTTTGAGAGGCCGGCCGACGCGCGTCAACTGAGCCGGGAGGCCCATGCCCTGGGCAAACGGGTGCGGGCCCTCTCGATGCCCACCGTCGCCGCGCTGCACGGCCCGGCGATGGGCGGCGGCCTGGAGATGGCCCTGAACTGCAACTACCGCATCGCCTCCACCGCCGACGCCACGAAGATGGCGCTCCCCGAGGTCCAACTGGGCCTTCTGCCCGGAGGCGGCGGGACGCAGCTCCTGCCCCGCCTCATCGGGGTGCAGCAGGCCCTCACGCTCATACTGACCGGCAAGAACACGTACCCGGAAAAGGCAAAGCGGATCGGCCTCGTCGACGCCCTCATCCACCCGCCCGGGCTGCCCGATGCCGCCCGTCGCGCTGCGCGTCAGCTGGCGAGCGGCGACCTGGAGATTGAGCTCAACGGGCAGTCCCTGAGAGATAAGCTCCTGGAGGGCAATCCCGTGAGTCGTCGCATGATCTACCGGCAGGCGCTCGAGCGGACCGAGAAGCGGACGCAGGGCAACTACCCGGCGCCGCTCCTCGTCGTCGACGCCGTTCGAACCGGCATGGAGGACGGATTGGAGGCCGGACTGGAGACGGAGCGAGAGTACTTCGGCGATCTCGTCTTCACCCCCGAGTCGCAATCGCTCGTGTCCCTCTTCTTCGACAAGCAACAGGCCGAGACGAATCCGATGCCCGACGAGGCGCGGCCCGTGGAGACGGTCGGCGTGCTCGGGGCGGGCCTCATGGGCAGCGGTATCGCACAGGTGACGGCTGAAAACGGCATCGACGTGGTACTGAAGGATCAGACGCTGGAACTGGCCGCCAAGGGCAAGAAGGAGGTGTGGGAAGCGTTCGATGCGCAGAAAGAGAAGGGCATCATCAACGCGTTCACGCGGGACCGGATTGCCGAGCGGGTCGTCCCCACCGCCGACTACGGGCCGCTGCGGTCCTGCGACCTTGTGATCGAGGCCGTGCCGGAAGACCTGTCGATCAAGCATCAGGTCCTCTCCGACGTGGAAGAGGTCGTGTCGAGCGACACCGTTTTGGCGTCAAACACGTCCGCCCTTCCCATCGCAAAGATCGCCGAGGGCGTGGAGGACCCGTCCCGCGTGCTCGGCATGCACTACTTCTCTCCCGTCCCGGACATCCCGCTGCTGGAGATCGTGATGACTGAGAAAACCTCCGACGCGGCCCTGGCCACCGCCTACGCTGCGGGCCTCGCGCAGGACAAAACGGTGATCGTGGTGCGGGACGGCCCGGGCTTCTACACCACCCGCATCCTGGCCCTCTACATGAACGAGGCGCTGCTGCTCTTCGACGCGGGGGCCGACGTCGAGGAGGTCGACAGGGCAATGAAGGACGCCGGCGTTCCGATGGGGCCGTTCGAGCTGTTCGACCTGGTGGGGCTGGACGTGGCGGCCAAGATTACGGACGTGATGGGGGACGCCCTCTCCGACGAGCGCGTCGACATCAGCGACACCGCGTCCCGCCTCGCCGAGGCCGACCTGCTCGGCCAAAAGACCAATCTCGGGTTCTACGAGTACGACGCGGACGACGAGTCCGACGACAAGGACCCGGAAGACGTGAACGAGGCCGTCTACCACTACGCCGACGCCCCGGCCCGCTCCACGCCCCCGGCGGAGGCGGTGCAGGACCGGCTCCTCCTCATGATGGTGAACGAGGCCGTGCGGTGCCTGGAGGACGAGGTGCTCCGCGCCCCCATCGACGGCGACCTCGGGGCCGTGTTTGGGCTCGGGTTTCCGCCGTTCCTGGGCGGCCCGTTCCGGCACGTGGACCATGAAGGCGCAGGGGCGATTCTGAACGTCCTGGAGCAACTCGCAGACCGGCACGGGGATCGGTTTCGTCCCGCCGAATTGCTCCGCACCCACGCCTCACAGGACACCACCTTCTACGAATAGCGCATGCCTGCCTCCCCGTCGATCGCCGAACTGCAAGAGGCCCTCTCGACCCCCGACGCTTATCCGCACGACCCGGAGCGGATCGAGTTTAAGCAGACCCACATCTCGCTGATCGCACTCGCGCCGCCTCGGGTGTACAAGATCAAGAAGCCGATCTCGCTCGCCTACCTCGACTTCTCCACCCTGGAGCGCCGCCGGCACTTTTGCGAGGAGGAGGTGCGCCTCAACCGTCGCCTCGCCCCGAACACGTACGAGGGCGTGGTGCCCATCGTCCGGACCGACGAGGGCCTCCGCGTGGAGGGCGATCCCGACAGCAGTCGGGACGAGGTCGTGGAGGTGGCCGTGAAGATGCGCTACCTCGAACCGAGTCAGTTTCTGGACGCGCAGCTGGCGCGGGGCGCGGCGTCCGAATTCCACATCGATCGTGTCGTGCGGACGCTGTGCGCGTTCTACCAGTCGCGGCCCTCAACACCGGAGGAAGCCGAGGCAGGGCGCATCGATCGGCTGCGGGCGGTGACGGAGGAGA
>PXSX01000230.1 GCA_003022655.1 Bacteroidetes bacterium QH_1_64_81
CCGCCACGCCGCCCAGCCGAACGCGGGGACGACGAGCAGACGAAGGAGGTCTGGTATCGAGGCGTCGAGTGGCGCGGGCACGGTTGTCTCCCGGGCGGGGTTTGTTCCGTCATCGTATATAAATGTAAGAGAGACCGGCGCCGTCGGAGGGCGTTTACCGGTCGACGGCGTGGATCGCGTCGCTCACGCCTGCACCCAGGTGAGCAGCGCCTGCAACCGGCTGGCGTCCGACCTTGTGCTCTTCACCACGGCCGAGTTTGACTTCGTCGACCTTCCGCCCGAGCAGTGCACCGGCAGCAGCATCATGCCGCAGAAGCAGAATCCCGACGTGCTGGAGCTGGCGCGGGCCTACCACCACCGCCTCGCCGCTGAGATGCAGTCGCTCGCGACCGGCCCCGCCAACCTGCCCGGCGGCTACCACCGCGACCTCCAGCTTACGAAGGCGGCGGTGATGCGCAGCGTGCAGATGACGACCGACGTGCTCACTGCCCTCACCGAGGTCGTCCGCGGGGCCTCGTTCAATCCAAAACAGACACAGGCCGCCTGCACGCCGGATCTCCTCGCCACCCAGCGGGCCCTGGAACAGGTCGCCGAGGGCGTGCCCTTCCGCGACGCCTACCAGCAGGCCGCCGCCGAAGACACCGCCGGTCCCATCGAGCCCGGCGCCATCCTTGAGGCCTACGACACTGACGGCACGCCGGGCCACGAGCGTCCCGATCTCGTCCGCGACCAGATCGCCGCGCACCGCGACTGGATCGGAACGACGTGAGCTTTTGCGAAGGGGAGCCAGCAGCCCCCCTCGCGATCCTCGATCCTCGTCCCTCTTCCCCTCTGCTCCTCGCCCTCATCGACCAACCCTCACCCCTCCTCTTCGATCGCCCGTTCCACCGCCCGTCGCAGCCGAGGCCGGTGTAGATGCACCGGCTCCGTCGTCTCCTCAGCAGGTTCTTCTTTTTCGGGAGCGCTCAGGTTGAGCACCTCCACCAGCAGCGAAAAGGCCATGGCCGAGTAGATGTAACCCTTCGGTATGTGCTGGCCGAGGCCCTCCGCCACCAGAGTCACCCCAATGAGTAGAAGAAAGCTTAGGGCAAGTATTTTGACAGTGGGGTGCGCCTCGATGAAGTCCGCGATGGGTCCTGCCGACACCATCATGATCAGGATGGCGATGGTGACGGCGATGATCATGACCTCGACGTGCTCGGCTATGCCCACCGCCGTGATCACCGAGTCGAGGGAAAAGACGAGGTCGAGCAGAAAGATCTGGGCAATAACGCTTGCAAACGTGACATCCGCCCGGGCTTCGGCCTCCCCTTCTTTCCCCTCGAGCTTGTCGTGGATTTCGGTGGTCGATTTCCCGATGAGGAAAAAGCCTCCGACCAGCAGAATCAAGTCGCGCCCGCTGAACGTGTGGGCCAGCACCGAAAAGAGCGGGGCCGTGAGGGACATCACCCAACTAATCGACAACAGCAGTAGAATGCGCCCCCCGAGGGCGAGCCCGAGCCCCACCCGCCGGGCCGTCGGCTGCTGGGCGGCTGGCAACTTGTTGGACAGGATCGAGATGAACACGATGTTGTCGATGCCCAGCACGATCTCAAGGACCGTTAGCGCACCGAGCGCGATCCACGCTTCAGGGGACGAAATCCACTCCATGGGATCAGAGCGTTACATGAACACTGCGTTCATCTTCACAGCGGCCGCCTTGGGCATACGTTGAGGCGCACCGCCGTCGCAGAATGTAGAAAAGGGAGCCCACGTCTCGCAACGTGAACTCCCAACACAGGCGGGGTTAGTCTAGATTCTTCCACAATCTTCGACGGACTCGATCCGAGTCGGAAAGACGTTCGCGCCCGACCTCTGCTCGGGGTGAGAGAGGACGATGTGCGCGCGGGCCTTGGTCAGGAGAGCGGCTCGGCCAACGACTCTGCGAGGCCCTCTACGTGCTCGCGGCTGAGGAGCGGCTCAAGCGCCTGAACGATGAGACTCACGCAGGTGGCCCGGTAGACGAGCGGTTCGGCGGGCCGACCGTTCCGCGCCGTCTGATGCTGGATTTGCGTGTTGAGCATCGTCCAGTGGCACTTCATCTCGACGTACCCGATGGCAAGCCCGCGCTTAAGCTCATTAAGAGAGCCGATCGACAGAAGGCTTTCGAGAATCCGATCGCGGAGCCCGGACACATACGACCGCACGGCCTTTCGGTCGGGCGGGGCCGCACCCGACCACTGCCCTAGCACCTCCCCCCACTGCTCGTCCAGCGAATCGCGGAGCGCCGTTTCGATACGGGTGCGGAGCATTTCTAATTTCGAGTCGACATCCGCAGACTCGTCTTCCCGCTGTTCCATTCGTCAACGTTGCTAGTCCAGAGACGGTCGCTAAGGCCTCTTCCGGCGTCGAGAAGCACCGCCGAATAGTGTGTCGTAGGGCTTTGATTGACTACACGTAGGCATTTTTATCAGGGGAGCAAGGCGAGGATTCTCTCGCGTCTCTTCCCCATTCCGTTCATAGCGACTTGGTTACATCCACTTCTGTCTGGAATGAGTCCAAGTCTTTTTTCGTAGGAGGGATCGATGCGCCGGACGGTCAATACAAGAATTTCCCGGTTGATTGCTAATGCCCCCTGGCGTGGGTCACTACCGATCGCGTCAAAGGCGCCCCCGAACCTCACATTGACACCGCAGCGCTCACTCGTGAGCGGCTGCCCCGACAGCTTCCTGGTCGCTGCGTCAGTCTCCATGTCTTCCTCCCAGAACCCATACTCGTATCTCCGAGAGGAGGGGCCCGACTCGGACGCGCCCATCGACGACACGGAGGGGAATGAGCCGGACGCGGACGCCCCGTCCATAGACCTCTCGTTCGACGACGAGGAGGTGGGGGAAGAGTTGCGCCACGCCAGCAAAGAGGAACTCAACGAAGCACCGTTCGGCATCATTCAGCTGGACGATGCAGGGGTCGTGCAGTTCTACAACCGCTACGAGTCCAATCTGAGTGGGGTCGACCCCGAGGACGCCGTGGGCACCAACTTCTTCACCGAACTCGCCCCGTGCAGCAACAATCCGCTCTTTCTGGGGCGGTTCAAGGACGGGGTTTGCGAGGGTGGGCTCGACGAGTACTTCACGTACACGTTCACCTACAAGATGCGCCCCACCCTAGTGGATGTGCACTTGTACCGCGACGAGGCCGGCAATAATTGGATCATGATCCAGAAGCGGTAGGGCTAGGTCTCAGCGTTACCGAGAGCCAGTTTCCGGAGCACCGCCGGTCGTGTCCGAGACCGTACCCGTTGGGGGCGACGCGGCACCAGTGGTCCCCGACGTGTCGGGAAGGGGGATGTCATTGAGAACCTGCTCTAGCTCGTTGAAGCGGTCGCCGAAGGCCGCAAAGTCACCGCTCTGGAGGGCCTTACGGGCCTGCTGGATGAGGTCCTGCGCCCGCTGGAGCTCCTCCACCTGCTCAGGCGGGGCCGCGGCCCGGGCCGCTTCCGCTGTCTGCTCCATCTGTGCGAGGGCCTGATCCCGCGTCTCCACCACCTGCTCGCCCAGTACGCTATTGAGCGACTGGCGCAGGGTTCGCTCCATGGCCACT
>PXSX01000231.1:0-4011 GCA_003022655.1 Bacteroidetes bacterium QH_1_64_81
GAACGTGCAGGTCCCCTCGTGCTCCAGAAAGGGAGCGACGCTGTCGCGGCCCAGGTACGGCGAGACCGTACAGGCGTCAACGCCAAAATCGTCGTAGAGCGTCTGGGCGTAGAAGCGGGCGGAGTGCCCGATGTCTCCTCGCTTGGCGTCGCCAACCACGAGGTGGTCGTCCGGAACGGTGGTCAGAACCTGATCCAACACCGTTAGGCCCGCCGGGCCGAGGGCCTCGAAGAAGGCGAAGTTGGGCTTGAAAGCGCAGGCATAAGGGGCGGTCGCCTCCACAATCGCGGCGCAAAAGGCCCGCACGGCGTCGGTCGCCAGGCGTCCATCCTGCAGCGGCGCCGGAAGGCGGGACGGCACGGGATCCAGGCCCACACACACGGCCGTGTCGTTCCGGGATTGAAGTTCTCGGAGGCGAGCGGAGAAGGAGGCAGGCATGAGCAGAGTGTCCAGTCGACAACTTGTGCCATCCCAACGTATAGGTTTGCCGTGCCGTGCGCAACCCTCCTGAGCATCACGATTCAGCCGGAACGGAAAAGCCGGAGAGCAGACCGACAAAGAGCAAAGAATTCTGCCCTTACAAATTCGTCCGGCGTCGGAAGCCCTTCCATCCCAGACACCGGAGTCCACACGTCCACTCGGCACCAGTCTTGCGACGTATCTGTACTAGGCTGTCCGACACACGAACGTGCGTCTGCTCAATCACCGTACACAATTTCTCGTACCACCATGTCAGATCGAGGACTCAGCGACGTCAAGGGGGTCTCTGAAGAGGATCGGAAGATGATTCAGAACATCGAATCGATGATGGGTCCCGAGCCCGAGGACATGGGCTTTATGAAGAATGCTTTTTGGGGCCGTCTCCGGGAGGAGTTGATCTTTCCCTACCCCCGTGAGAGCAACGAAGAGCGCGAGAAATGCGACGCGCTCCTGGAAGAGCTCGAGGAGTACCTCGAGCACAAGCATCCCCGCGTCGAGATTGACCAGGAGCAGTATATTCCCGAGTGGGTCATCGATCGCCTGTTCGACATGGGCGTGATGGGCATGATCATTCCGGAAGAGTACGACGGGCTCGGCCTCGGTGTCACCAGCTACAACCGCGTCCTGGAGCTCATTGGACGCTACTGCGCCTCGACGGCCGTGCTGGTGTCGGCCCATCAATCGATCGGGTGCAAGGCCATCGTATTGTTTGGGACCGAAGAGCAGAAGGAGGAGTACTTGCCCACCGCCGCGCAGGAGGAGCTGAGTGCCTTCTGTCTCTCCGAACCCAACGTGGGGTCCGACGCCGCCGCCCAGGAGTCCTTTTCGGTACGGACGGAGGCGGGCGACTACATTCTGAATGGCGAAAAGAAGTGGTCCACCTCCGGCGCCATGAGCCAGGTGTTCACTGTGATGTGCAAGAACATGGTGCCCGACCCGGAGACCGGCGAGCTCGAGCAGCAGGGCGTCAATGCGCTCATCGTGACGCCGGACATGGAGGGGGTCGAGGTTTTCGAAAACAACCGCGCCAAGACCGGCATCCGGGGGACGTGGCAGGCCCGCTTCCGCTTCAACGACGTGCGGGTGCCGGCCGAAAACGTGCTCCACGAGGAGGGGAAGGGCCTCAAGGTTGCCCTCTCCTGCCTCAACTACGGCCGCTGCACGCTTAGTGCCGGGGTCACCGGCGCCGCAAAGGCGGCCCGCGATCAGGGCATCAAGTGGGCGCAGACGCGCTATCAGTTTGAGCGCCCGCTGGCGGACTTCGAACTCGTGCAGCAGAAGATTGCCCGCATGTCCGCCGTCACCTACGCGATGGATGCAATGCTCTACATGATGACGGGCATGCTCGATCGGGAGGAGACCGACATCATGGTGGAGACGGCGATCACAAAAGCGTTCTGCTCGGAGTTTGGCTGGAAGGTCATCGACGAGGCCATGCAGATCATGGGGGGCGAAGGCTACATGACCGAGCACGAACTCGAACGATCCTGGCGGGACAACCGCATCCACAGCATCGTGGAGGGCTCGAATGAAGTCATGCAGTCCTTCATCTTCGCCTACGGCGGCAAGCAGCTCGCCGAGAAGATGGTGTCGATTCAGGAGGCGCTTCTGTGGGACTTCGACGAATCGATTGGCGACAACCTGTCCCGCATCCTGACGGCCGCTACCACGCCAGCGGTGCTGAAGAAGGCCCTTCCGATGGGGGCGCAGATGTTCCTCGGCCTGAAGCCCAGCGCACCCGAACTCCGAAGCGTGCACCCAGCCCTCCAGGAGCAGGCCGACACGCTGACGAGCCTCATCCAGAAGCACTCGCACTACTTTAAGCTCGTGAGCAAGTGGGAGCGGGAGGACGTAGTGAAGCACCAGGCGCAGCAGGCCCGCGTGGCGAACAACGCCATCTACCTCTTCGCGCTCGCCTCGTCGCTCTCGAAGATGGACGATCAGCTTCGCTCTGGCGAGTACGGGCCCGAGTTTGAGCGCGACCGGGCCGCCGTCGAGTACCTCTTCGACTGGTTCGAGCGCAAGATCCACCAGAACTTCGGCGAGATGCGCGAGAACGCCGACGAGAGCATGCGCGAGGCCGCCGAGGCTGCTCGTGCCCACAACGATACGCTGTCCGACGACGACTTTTACATCCACGAGGGCAGTCCGCTGGGCCGCGACGCCGGAAAAGAGCCCCCGACAGAGCACATCCCGCAGTTCGACGGCGACGGACAGGATCCTCGGGAAGTGGACCGTGCACCGGGCGAGACCTACGAGCTCGACGTGGAAGACGTGGCTGAAGAGATGGCCGAACCGACGGAACGAGGCAACGGGGCCCCGGAGGAGCCGAGCCCGGCCTCGGACCCGGAGAGGTCCTGAACGGTCCCCTGTTCGATCCGGCCGAATGGAAGCGGTCGTTCGTCCCCCTCCACCTCGCCTTGGGCTGTTCCGGCTTTCCCACGCAGAGTCAGGATGCCCCCGGCGCTGCATTTTTCTTTGGGGCGCGCTTTCCCTCTTCTATCGCGTCCTTCGGGCCTGCTAGAACCAGCTCTGGCAACCCGTCCTCTCGCTTGAGGGAGGCGACGGGCACCACAGGAGTGTTCGATGAGTCCCGACGTGATGGGACACGTTCCGCAACGACCTGGGTCATCTCGTCAGGGGCCAGTGGGGGCGGATTGGTAGGGCTTGAATCGTACCCTCGGCTTGTGCATAGAGACAAAAAGGGACGCGGCCGACTGGTCGCTCATCGCTCAGATCTTCTGCCCCATCTCCCAACTGCATGCAATCTCTGTACGTCGTTTCCCTCGATCGTCACCACCTCGGTGACGATCTCTTTCTGAAATCCCTCGCTCAGCACGTTGCCGAGGCGGGGACCGACGGCCCGACCTGTCTCCTCGTGCACGGAAGTGGCGAAAAGGTCGAGCGCACCCTCGAGGCGAAAGGATATTTCCCCGACCGGACGGGGGGCGTGCTCGACGTGGAGAGTGAAGACCAGCGCCGCCTCGTAGAGCGGGCGGTCCGGGAGATGAATCAGGAAATTGTCGCCGCCCTGACCGACGAGGTGGTGTCTACGGTCGGCATTCAGGGCGTCGACCGAGGACTTTTTCGGAAAGAGGCCGACGGGTCGCTCCGCGCTGCCAATGCGGGATGGGTGTCGGCCCTTCTCAAGCAGCGGGTCGTGCCCGTCGTGTCGGCGCTCGTGGAGGATCCCGATTCGGGGGCAGTGCGCGAGGTGCCGGCGGTAGAGGCGGTCCAGGCGCTGGGGCGGGCCCTGGAGGCGTCGTTCGATCCGGTGGCCTGCGTGCTCACGACCGGCGACCGGTCGGGTCTGCCCAGCGAGGAGGGAGGCATCCAGAATGTCGTTGAGCCGGATGCCGTGACCGACGAGGATGTCCCGGAGCCCTCGGTCGTCCGTCGGTTGGCCGAGTCGGACCTGCCCGTGCTGATCACGAGCCTGCAAGGCCTTCTCGGTGGGGCGGGGCCGACGGGGACGCGCCTTCAGTCGTAACGACTTCGTGGAAGGGGAGGACCTCGATGGTTGAACCTTTT
>PXSX01000231.1:4028-4675 GCA_003022655.1 Bacteroidetes bacterium QH_1_64_81
AGCCAATTGACTGACCTTCTGGAGGACGCCGAAGAGGACCTCATGAAGTTCTATGAGAAAGGCAATAAGGCGGCTGGCACGCGCGCCCGAAAGAGCCTCATGGAGCTCAAGAAGTTGTCCCACGAAATCCGTCAGGAGATCCAGGACATTAAGAACAACGAACTGTAGCCTCCACTCCCTCTCGGCTACGCCCGCGACGCCGAACAGCGATGCTCCCGCAGGCTTCTCCGTCTGTATGGGCACTGCCTGGGCGCAGTCGTTCCTGTTCGGCGTGCATCTCACATACAGTTTCCCCCACGAAGCCCTTGCTACTCGTTGGCAAGGGCTTCTTGTATTCCGAAGGCCTGTTCCTCCTCTGAATGGGAACGATCTCACGACGGACTGCACCGTTCACATATCCCTTTGCCGATATGCGCTCCCGAACTTTCATCTTTGTCCTCGCCGGCTTTGTCCTTGCCGTCGCTGGCAACGGCGTGCTCGCACAACAGGAGGCCCCCTCGGCGTCCGAGGCCGGCCCGGAATGGGAATCTGAGTTGATTGGAAAGATTTCCGCCTCCCAGGCCGCTTATCGGAACTGGCAGGAAGGAGGCCTCAATTCGCTGTCATTTACGACGCTGCTGGATGGCTTGGCCGAGCGCCAGGGCGAC
>PXSX01000232.1 GCA_003022655.1 Bacteroidetes bacterium QH_1_64_81
TAGATGACCGTGGCGGGCACGGCCGTCTCCACGAACAGGGTGCCGTAGAGGCCCCAGATGCCGAGCGAGGTGACGGCCCCGAGGTAGGCCAGAGGCAGGGCGAAGCCGAAGAGCCCCGCGAGCTGGCCGTAGAAGGGCCAGGTCGTGTCGCCGCTGGCCCGGAGCGGCCCCATCGCCCCGTTCATGACCCCCCACAGGAGCACGCTCACGCAGGCGGCCCGGATGAGCGCCGTCGTCGTGTCCCGCACGGCCTCCTCGGCCACGAAGAGAGCGCTAATCGGATCGGCCACGACGAAGACGGCGGCGCCCACCAAGGCGTAGGTGGCCACGGTGAAGCGGAGGGTGTCTCGGGCATAATCATCGGCCTCCGGCTCCTGGCCCGCGCCCAGCGACTGCCCCACGAGGCTGCTGGAGGCGAGCCCGAAGCCCCACCCGGGCGTGTTCATGAGGGCGCGGACACGAAGGGCCACCACGAAGGCCGCCACCACGTTGGGGCCGAAGAGACCCACGATGGCGAGCAGGGGAAACTGTCCGCCGTTCTGCGCCACCTTGCGCAGCGCTAATGGCGTCGAGATGTGGGCCAGGTACCGGATGTCGGCCGGGTCCCAGTAGGAGGCCGACCAGTCCACGCGGACGGGAAGCGCCCCCACGTACGGCAGTCGGCCCTTCGCGAGGCCCCACCCGAGGATCCCGACCCCGCCGATGCTCCCGATCACCGTGCCCAGCGCTGCGCCCACCACGCCCATGTCGAGGACGAAAATGAGCACGGCGTTTACGCCCACGTTCACCACCGCGCCCCCGGCCCGCACGATCATGGGAGTCCGCGCATCGTCGGCCCCGATGAGGGTGCGGCTGCCGATCAGATTGAGGGCCGCGAACGGCATCGCCAGGCTCGCCACGCGCAGGTACCGCGTCCCGTACGCAATGGCCTCCTCGCCGGTCCCGATTAGCCGAATCAGCGGCTCAGGGAGCGTCCAGAAGACAACCACCAGGGGCAGCGTGACCAGGAGAGCAGCCACCACGCTCACCCGCACGGCGCGGCCAATCTCGCCGTAGCGACCGGCCCCGTACCGCTGCGACACGAGACTGATCGTGCCGCCCGCGATGCCTCCGCCGAGCATGAAGGTCATCGTCCAGTACGGCACCCCATAGCCGACCCCCGCGATGGCGGCCGGGCCCAGGGCGACGCCCACCATCGCCACGTCCGCGGTGGCCTTCGACATGCGCGCCAGGCCCGTCACGATGCGGGGCCAGGCCAGATCGGAGATGCGCCGGGCCCGCAGTCGCTCGATGAGGTTTAGGCGGACGAGAAGGCGTCCGATGCCTTCGATGGTCGCACGGACGGGATTCAGCAAAAGAGGGTTGTTCGAAGAGAGCGGGGGGTACCAGGCACCTGCGCCCGAGAATAACCCAATTCTGGCATTCCCCCGGTGTGTGATACGTGACGAGTGGGACGCGAGGAGCATACCGGTTATGCCATCGATCTTGGGTGTCCGCGTCCTGCTCGACGCCCTGGATTGCGAGGCAGTGTCACCTTGTATTTCACGAATCAGGCTTGACCCGCGCAGCGGGCAGTCCCGTGGACGTGGCGCAGCGCTTCCTTGTCGGGACGGCCCACAAGCGGCGGCATGTTCCGTCTCGGCACGGATCGGCGCGGGTGCGATTGGATTGAGCGAAGCTTTTAAATAGTCAACCAATCTTCGTCGGACGCAACGTGATACCCCGTGTGAGCTTTAAAACTACATGAGCCCTATGAGGTCTCGCCTTCGAAGGGGCGCGCGGCACGAAGGGGTGGTCGTTACCTGTCGCCTTGTGAGGGCCCCGAGGTGCAGACCGGTGGGCCACACTGGACACCGTGCTGTCCCTGGGAGAAGGGAGAACCCCCCGCTTTCAACAGGCCTGATACGCGTGTTACGTTCCTCGTATTCCTCCGAGCAAACGGCTGACGACGGAAAACCCCATTCTCCGTGCGCGTTGCAGAGACCACTCAGTTTGAGGATCAAAACAACTGATTGAACCTTGCTTTTCTGATCGGAGAGGGTCGCCCCGTGTCAGGCGCACTGATGGAGCAGCGAGCGGTACTCCTTCCTACTGCGTCTAGGCGGAAGCCATCGAGGAGAATGAGCGAGACGATCAGTGCCCTGACCAACCGAATCCCAGTCTGAGCGAAGGGGCGCAGCGGATATCGCCCAATGTCGCCTGCGAACAACCGTCTGGTGATCTGCTTTTCCAAAGCGCTCCGCTTGTCCCTCGCTTCGCGCAAAGCACTCATCCGCGGACTCGTGCTTGTCCTTCGCACCTTCAAGGTCGTGAAGGAGTACGAGCGCGGCGTTAAGTTTATGCTGGGGAAGTTCGTGGCCGTGCTTGAGCCGGGCCTGCGGACGGTGATTCCCTTCATCCAGTCCTGGGAGCGGGTCGACATGCGCGTGAAGGCAGTGGACCTGCCGCGTCAGGAGAGCATCACCCGCGACAATGTCACTGTCGAGGTCGACGCAGTCATCTATTACCGCGTCCGGGATGCAAAGAAGGCCATCTTGGAGGTGGAGGAGTACTCGTATGCGGTGGAGCAGCTGGCCCAGACCACCATGCGTAACATCGTGGGGGAAGTAGACCTCGACGCCCTGCTGGCTGAGCGAGAGCGCATCTCCCGCCAGATCCGCGAGATCATCGACGAGGCGACCGATCCGTGGGGCATCGAGGTGCAGTCGGTTGAGCTGAAAGACATCATCCTGGCAGAAAACATGAAGCGAGTTATCGCGCGGCAGGCCGAGGCGGAGCGGGAGCGCCGGGCCGTCACAATTCAGGCGGAAGGGGAGCTGGAGGCGGCCCAGAACATGGCGGACGCGGCCAATACGCTCAACGACGAGGAAGGAGCCCTGCATCTCCGCACGCTGCAGACGCTCAACAGCCTCAGCAGTGACGATTCCAACACCGTCATCTTTGCCGTCCCGGCCGAAGCCCTCCGGGCGCTGGAGGGGATTGGGGCAGACGACGGTGCAGCGTCCCCCGATGACGCGTCCAGCGTGTCGGCTCCCGCATCGTCGGTCGGGGCCCCCGAATAGTCTTTTCTGCATCGCCTTCCGGCCCTTCTCATGCAAGTTCCCGCGCTCTTCCTGACGTCTCTCCTCGTCCTCGCTCCGGCGTGGACCGGCCCCGACGCCTGCGCGTCCCCTGATCTCTCCCCGACAGAGGTTGTCCGCCTGCAGGTGGAAGCGCTCGGCGACAACGACGCACCGCACGAAGACGCGGGCATCGAAGCAGCATTCAACTTTGCGTCGCCGGCCAACAAGCGCGCGACCGGGCCGCTCCGCCGCTTCCGGCGACTGTTCGACACGTCGACCTATGGCCCGATGGTCGACCACGAAGGCGCCACCTACAGCACGCCCCAGATCGAGGAGGCCAGTGCACAGATGGGCGTGATCCTGACGACTGACTCGGGAGATCGCGTGGGCTATCTCTTCCGCCTCTCCAAGCAGTCCGGATCACCGTACGAGGACTGCTGGATGACCGATGCCGTCCGGCGAGTGCCCGTGGAGGAGGCCCGTGATCAGAAAATCTGAAAGCTTCACCGTGAAGAACCGCGCGGCGATGGGACAGGTCCTGCAGCGAGCCCTGCTACCGGACTCGGACCTGCCGTGGGGAAGAAACGATGATTTGCGGTGTTCCCTCGTGCCGCTCCACCGACCCGGTCACGCAGACAGACTGTTCGTCGTAGAGCGCCGCGGGCGGCCGTTGCCACTTGGCCCGGTCCGAGGCCCAAATGAGGGCCGTAAACGATTGGTCGGGGTGCGTGTCGCCGAGGTTGATGAAGGTCGGCTGCCCATCGATGCCCGAGGCCTGTACCACTTCCGCGACCCGCCCGCAGACCTCCGCCCGCTTGCCAACCTGTTCCCCAGCCTCCTCCGCAGAGACCGGTCCCACTGCCGCACCGCCCCCGGAGCGGGGCCCGACAAGGTGGCGCGACAGAAGGAGTCCCACGAACAGCAGGGCAGAGACCGCCAGGATGGTCGTTTTCCACCGGGCGAGAGCCTGGAGCATTCGGGAGGGCGTGGGGCGCTTCGAGGGATCTCGTTCCGTTCCGCGTGTCGCTCAGCGACTGTCCGCCTCCTCACCGGTATCGGTCGAACCAGGCGAGCACGTGGTCCGCCTTCGTAATCAGTTGGCTGGGCCGCTGGGCGATGGAGTGGGAGGCGCCCGGCACCTCCACGTAGGCCGTCTCCACTCCCCGGATCTGGAGGCCGTTGTAGATCTGCTTCGCCTGCCAGGGGGGCGTGCGCAAGTCCTCCTCGCCGACGATCAGAAGGGTCGGGGTATCGATGCGACCGAGTAGTGAGACCGGCGAGACGTTCCAGTACTCCAGCGGGTTCTCCCACGGCTGGCCCGGATACCGGTAGTTGGCGTAGCCGTAATAGTTGTCCGCCGCCATCGTCTTGCTGATCCAGTTCGTGACGGGCTTTTGCACCGCCGCGGCCCGGAACCGGTCGGTCTTCCCCACAGCCCACGCGGCAGACGTGCCGCCTGCACTCCCCCCAGTGATGTAGAGGCTGTCCGGCGACACAATGCCGTCGTCGATGAGCCGGTCGACGCCGTCCATGATGTCCTGATATTCTCCCCCTGAGAAGTCGTTGTAGAGCAGGTTGCCAAACTCCTCGCCGTAGCTGGTGCTGCCGCGGGCGTTGGGGTAAAACACGACGTAACCGGCCGCCGCGTACAACTGAATTTCCGCGGAGAAGCGGTCCCCGTAGTTGCTGATGGGCCCGCCGTGGATTTCCACGAGGAGCGGGTATCGACGATCGGGGTCGTAGTCGGGCGGCGTGACGACCCATCCATGCAGGTCGCGACCGTTCTTCGAGGAGGTATACCGGATTTCGTCCACCTCGCCGAGGGTGCGCCGGTCGAGCAGGTCGTCGTTCAGGTCTTTCACCTGCCGGGCCTCCGTCCCGCGCCGCGTAACGACCAGCTCGGCCGGGTGGTGGGGCGTGGTGTGATTCATGGCGAGACGCCCGGTGGTGGACACCGAGAAGTCGCCCCCGCCGTACGGCCGTCCGATCGACGTGCCACCCAGCTGGGTAGCGATCGTCGTCGTGCTGCCCTGCAGGTCCGTGTGGCCGAGTTTAGTCGTGCCCTCGTCCTCGTACTGAACGTACAGACCCGTACCGTCCTCGTCCCACGCAATGTCATCGACAGAACGGTCGAGCTCCATGTCGACCCGGCGCGCATCAGACCCGTCTGCGTCCATCACGTAGAGGTTTGTGACCTGGTAGGTTTGGACGTTGTCGTCGTGGCCCAGGTAGGCAATCGTCTCGCCGTCGGGGGACACGCGGGGAGTATGGTCGGGCCCGAAGCGGTCCGTGAGCGGCGTGATCTCGCGGTCGTCCACTGAGAGGCGATACAGCTCCGTGTCGCGGCGCTCCCGCTTCCAGTCCTCGTTCCGATTGGCGGAGAAAATGAGCGCTTCGCCGTCGGGCGTCCAGGCCGGGCGGCTGGAATGATGGTACTCGCCGGAGGTGATCTGCCGGGCCGCGCCCCCGTCGGCGGGCACGACGAACAGGTGGTCGTAGCCGTAATCGAGCACCCCGACGCCGTCCTGCTCGTGGTTCAGGCGGGTCTCTACGCGCGGCGCCTCTGCCCAATCGGCTCCTTCGGGCGCGTCGGGCGGCGAAACGAGGGTCGGTTCCGGCGCGGACACCCGGGCCGAGAACGCGATGTGCTCGCCGTTGGGCGACCACGAGAGGCCGCTCGGGGCATTCGCGAGCTGCGTGATCCGGGTCGTCCGGTGTTCGTCGGGCCAGTGGACGTAGATCTCGGTGCCGTGCGTGTCGTCGGAACTCGTAAAGGCGATTTTGGAGCCGTCCGGCGACCAACGGGGACTCGATTCGTCCGCGCTCCGGGTGGTGAGCTTGACGTGGCGGTCGCCGTCGGGATCGGTCAGCCACAGGGCGGCGGTGCGCCGGTCCTCCATCACGTCCATGCCCCGCCGCACGTAGACCACGCGCTCCCCGTCGGGGGAGACCTGCGGATCCTCAACCCATTCGAGGTCGAAGACGTCCATTCGCGAGAAGGGTTGTCCAACGGCCACCGATGATCCGGCGAGCACGAAGAAAAGGAAGAATCCGATTTTGCGACCCATGAGACACGAAGGATTGGTCGAAAGAGTGCGAGACGCCTACTGCACGTCCCAATCTACGGGTAGGAGCATCCCGCATCAATTCTGTGATCCATACTGGCAATCCGCGCCGGGGATGGGACGAGACCGTCGCCCCGTATGACGAAGCGTACCCCCCTCGCCGTTACTCCGGTCGTGGGCGTCCTACCCCGCCTCTGCCCCCCAACTACCCCGAGGTATGCGGCACGGAGATTCGAGTCGAGAAAAAGAGCAGGCGTTGCCATCTAAAAGAGACGCTTCTGCGGTACGCTTGTACCAGAGTGCATGCGCGTAGGGAGGGGAATGGATCATCAAAAAGCGGTTTCGGCGGACGGTTCTCTTCCGTTTTTATAGTATTGAGTGAGCGCGAGAGAGTAGTAAAACATCC
>PXSX01000233.1:0-894 GCA_003022655.1 Bacteroidetes bacterium QH_1_64_81
CCACGAGCCGATCGCGATACTGAGTGACCAAGCCGCTCTCGCGGATTTTTTCTTTGATGATTCGCTTGTTGATGAGCTCGTCGCTCACCGCTTGGGCGAGGCGGTAGGCCACCCGCTCCCGCTGGGCCGGCACGAGCCCCTGGCCCACAAGGGGCCGCGGCTCTCGGGGCCGGAACAGCATCGTGATGGCAAGCCAGTTCGTCCCGAACCCGACCAGGCCGCTGACGGCGGTGAAGCGCAGCAGGTTCTCCAGGGGCACGGTGTACCCGACCACCGTCACGGTGACGCCGGGAAAGTCCCACACGAACGACACGGCGAAGAGTGCCCCCAGGAGCCAGGGCAGGACCCGCAGGACGGGCAGCCAGCGGGCGTAGCCATCGACTTGGCGGGACGGCGGATCGATGGCCGTCCCATCCCCACGATCGCCGGGGCGGAGCAGATGACGCCCTGCCCTCCGGATCACCTTCCGCTGGAGGCGAGGCCACGAGGCCTCGGCCGAGTCGGCCACTCCGTCCGACGCTTCCGCCTTCCGCGGGCGAGCGTCCGAGTCGGCGTCGAAATCAGCCATGTGCGGGGAACGGCTTCGTGCTGGGGAGTACACACGCTAGCCGAATCGAGGAAGGGGCAAACCGCGATTGGCACCCGAGGCGCAAACCACTCGACGCAAAATCCTCGACGCACTCCTCAACGCACAACGCGCATCTAAAACACCTTCATGAGGGTCATGTCGTCCAGGTAGTGGCCGGGATTTCGCCGAACGTCCCGCAGCAGCGCATTGGTCTGAACCGCGACCGAATCGAGGCGCCGGTAGAGCCCGGGATCGTTGAGGAGGCGCCCGGCCGTGCCGCGGCCCTCGTTCAGCTTGGTCGCGATCGTGTCGAGGGTAGCCGAGGT
>PXSX01000233.1:984-5225 GCA_003022655.1 Bacteroidetes bacterium QH_1_64_81
GTCCTGGAGGAGCGCGCGAATGGTTTCTTTCTCCGCGTCGGTGACCGACTCGAGATCGCTCGTGATCTTCCGGACGGATGCCAGGGACCGACGCAGGTCGCTGTCGGGACTTTGGAGTTGCTGCCTCAATGCCGCCAGGCTCGAATTCGCGCTCGTAAGCACGCTGTCCGTCTTGTTGATCAGCACCGGGGCTTGCTCGGTAAGACGGCTCAGGGAGGAGGTCGTCTCAGGGGGCGAGAGGGTCGTGCCGGGAGGAAGCCGTGGGTTGTCCCGTGGACCGGGGAGGATGGTGACGTGGACGCCCCCGAGTGCACTGAACCCCGAGACCTTGACGTGCGACCCCTTCGGAACGTAGGAATCAGGCTTGAGTCGGAGTTGGACGCGCACCGTCTGCGACTTCGGGTCGAGGTCGACGCTTTCCACAGAGCCCACGTTCACGCCCTTCATGCGCACCGGATTGCCGGAGACGAGCCCGTTGGCGTCGTCGAATTTAGCGTAGAGCGTGTACGTGCTTTCGAAGAGGGGGAGGTTCTGGAAGAATCGGATGCCGACGAAAAGGGCGACAGCCGCAAGAACGATGGCGGCTCCGACTTTCAGTTCTTTGCTGTATTCCATACAGAGGGGGGCGAGGCCAGAAGAAGACGAAATTCTGAGGATACTAGGCTGAGGACTCAGACACGGGCGGTGACGCTGCGGACGCCCCGATCGTGTATTGGCTAGCTTTCACGAACGAATTCAGGTTCGGGTTCGCGCAGTCGTGGACATTCTCCACGGGGCCCACCCACTCCAGGTCTTGCCCGTAGAGGAACGCCACCCGGTCGGCCACCGCGAGGACCGAGTGCATGTCGTGGGTGATGACGACGCTGGTGACGTTGAGCTCCCCGGCGAGGTGGTTGATGAGGTCGTTAATCGTGTTCGAGGTCTCCGGGTCGAGGCCGCTCGTGGGCTCGTCGTACAGGATGTACTGCGGCTCCAGGGCAATGGTGCGCGCAAGCCCCACCCGCTTCCGCATCCCGCCCGACAACTCGGCCGTGTTCTTGGCGCCGATGTCCGAGAGCCGCACTAGGTCCAGACACTCCTGCACACGCGTCTGCACCTCGGCCTCGCTGAGCGACGAAAAGTAGCGCAGTGGAAAGGCTATGTTGTCGAAGGTTGACATCGAGTCGAAGAGGGCCCCGCCCTGAAACAGTACCCCAAACCGTTTGCGGAGCTCTCGCAGCCGCTCGTACGAGGCGCAACAGAGATCCTCGCCGTCAACGTACACGTGACCGGTGTCGGGCTTGAGCAGCCCCACGAGATGCTTCATCAGCACGCTCTTGCCGGATCCGGATCGTCCGATGATGGCGAGCTTTTCTCCATCGTGCACCTCAAGCGAGACGTCGTCGAGCACGTGGAGCGAGCCGAAGCTCTTCGATATGTTTTGGACGTCGATCATAGAATCATCGGGGGCTGCCGGTGGGAAACAGGGAAGAGCAGACCGGTCTCTTCAGCGCATGTGACGGACGATGGACTCTCGATTCGACGAAGTGGCGTGGCGGATCGTATCCGTCGGGGGATGCAGGGAGAAGGCCGACCCGCTACAGCACGAGTACGGCGATCAGGAGGTCGGCGACCAGGATGAACACACAGCTTAGGACGGTGGCCTGCGTGGTGCTTTCGCCTACGCCCACAGCGCCCCCGTCGGTGTAGTAGCCCCTGTAGCAGGCGATAGAGGTAATAAGAAAGCCGAAGACGACCGATTTGAGGAGGCCGATGAAGGGATCGAGCAGCTTGAAGAACTGGCGTGCGCCCTCCAGGAACTCGCCCGCACTCAGGAAGCCCCCCACGTGTCCCACGCCGATGCCAGTGCCGATGCCCACGACGCAGGTCACGACGTACAGCACCGGAAACATAACGATGCCGGCCAGTACGCGGGGCAGGATGAGGAACCCGATGGAGTTGAGGCCCATCACCTCTAGGGCGTCGATCTGCTCCGACACCCGCATCGTGCCCAGTTCGGCCGCAATGCGGGCCCCGACCCGCCCCGCGAGGATGAACCCGGCGATGACCGCCCCCAGTTCCAGCATGATCGAGGGGGCCACGATGGAGCCGATAATGGACTTCGGAATGAACGGCGTCTCCAACTGGTAGGAGGTCTGTACCGTCAGGACGGCGCCCGAAAAGGCCGCGGCAAGTGCCACGATGGGAATCGAGTCGATTCCAATGCGCACCATCTGGATGAACAGGTTTTTCCAATACGTGCGGATCTCGCTGATCGACGCAAAGGCGCGACCGATGAGAACCGCATACCGACCGAGTGCGCGAAGTGGGAAAAGCAGAGAGTCGAGCACCGCGGAGCGGGCCTTTAGTCAGGAGGACGATCTGGGGGTGGGACACCGACACGTCAGCGTGCGTATCTGGTCCATGGAGGACACACATCCACGGAAGACATACTAATGCACATCCGACTCGGCGGGGAGGTTCCTCCGTGACTCGCGCGTGATCTTCGCATTATTCCTTTCGTCGGCCCATGGCTCAATCGGATCCCAAGTACGTGTGTCAGGAATGCGGCCACGAGGCCCACAAGTGGATGGGCAAGTGCACCGGGTGCGGGGCGTGGAATACGCTCGTGCAAGAGACAGAGAGTGCCGACGTGGAGGCCCAGGTCCCCGACCTCAGCACGGACGGGCAGAACGGGGACCCCACGACCCACAACCAGCCGGAACAGCTCCCGGAGGTCGAACTCGGCGAGGAGGCGCGTCTTCGGACCGGGGTGGACGAGTTCGACCGCGTCATGGGCGGGGGCATTATGCAGGGCTCCTTCAGTCTCATCGCCGGGGATCCCGGCATTGGCAAGAGCACGCTCATGACGGAGCTGGGCGGGTACTTGCCCGATCGCAAGATTCTATACGTGACGGGCGAGGAGTCGAAGCGGCAGGTGAAGCTCCGGGCGCGCCGCCTCGGGGTGGACTCCGACGCCCTGTACCTGCTGGCGGAGACGAACGTGCAGGAGATCGCCAACGCGGTTGACGACGTGACCCCCGACCTCCTCGTCGCCGACTCGATTCAGACCATCTACCGCCCCGACCTGTCGAGCGCTCCCGGTTCGGTGAGCCAGGTGCGGGAGAGCACTGCCTCGCTCCTCAAGCTCACCAAAGAGCGGGAGTTTTCCACCTTCCTGGTGGGCCACGTCACCAAGAAGGGGACCATTGCCGGGCCGCGGGTGCTGGAGCACATGGTGGACACGGTGTTGTATTTTGAGGGCGATCAGAACCACGCCTACCGCATTCTCCGCAGCGTCAAGAATCGGTTCGGGGCGGCCAACGAGATCGGGGTGTTCGAGATGCGGGAGGACGGCCTGCGGGAGGTGCCCAACCCGAGCGAGATTTTTCTGTCCGAGCGCGGCTACGGCGTGAGCGGCTCCACGGTTGTCTGCTCGCTGGAGGGCACCCGGCCCATCCTGGTAGAAATCCAGGCGCTCGTAACGCCCACGTCCTACAGCACGCCGCAGCGCACCGTCACGGGCTTCCGACCACGATGTGTTCATCAACGTGGCTGGCGGGGTGCGCCTCGAAGAGCCGGCCGTCGATCTGGGTGTGGCCATCGCCGCGGCCTCCTCGTTCCGCGACATTCCTGCCGACACTGGCTCTGTGCTCATCGGCGAGGTGGGGCTCGGGGGCGAAATCCGCACCGTGAGTCAGATCGAACCCCGCCTCAAGGAGGCCGCCAAGCTGGGCTTCGACCGAGCCGTGGTGCCCGAGAACAACTTGGACCGCATCGCCGGGCAGTATGACATTGACGTCTCCGGCGCCGATCAGCTGACAGGCGTAGTGGACGTGGTGCTTTAGCTCGCTCTCCCGCAGGATCGACCGGGCTTCTCTCCATCAGAGTCGTTCCAATTGGTCATTGATGGTCGTGTGTCACGAGTTATGAGTGGTGAGTTACGAGTGGTGAGTTACGAGTGGTGAGTCATGAGGGGTGAGTCATGAGGGGTGAGTCGTGAGGGGTGAGTCGTGAGGGGTGAGTCGTGAGGGCGCCTTTTTTACGTGAGGGCGCCTTTTTTAGATGCAGGGCCAACCCGCGGGACGTTTTGAATAGGGGCGCGGCGCCGGAACGGTCCTTGTGGTGAGAGATTGGTGAGCGAACGGGGCACACAATAATCACGCTGGGACGCTCGTTCGGACGTATGCTATGCCCCAGCCTCCCGGCACTGCCAATGATTGGGATTCCGCATGCAGCCTTCCGACGAAGAACTGGTGACG
>PXSX01000234.1 GCA_003022655.1 Bacteroidetes bacterium QH_1_64_81
AGCAGGAAGGCCCCCGCGGCACAGGCGAGCCCGAGGCCGACCCGCAGTGCCGTCACGCGCTCGATGCGACGGGCCGGAATCAGAAGCGACGCGGCCACGAGCCCGAGGAAGAGCCCTCGCATGGACGTTGGGTGGGCCTCCATCAGGGGCGGAATGACGTTCGCTCCCACGAGAATGGCGATGGCAATGCCGCCCAGGAGCGGCACGATGAGGCGCCACGGCACGTCGGCCCAGTGCCTCCGGGCGGCGTCGAACTCAAGGCGTAGCACCGCCATCCCCCACGACACGGCCGCACTGAGGGCGCGCACGAGCCGCTCGTAGATGCCCACGATGAGAGCCATGGTGCCGCCGCTCACACCGGGGATGACGTCGGCGCCCCCCATCAGCACGCCGTACAGCGCATACCGGACGAGGATGAACGGCGTAGAAGACATGTAGGATGAAAAGACGGATCCGGAAGCGGACCGCTGCCTCGGACGGAGCGGCGGGAGAAATGCAGACGACCGTGCCCTACGAATCGAGGTCCAGGAGCTGGCGGACGCGGTCGTTGTTGTAGAGGCTGGGATAGGCCTGCCGGAAGTCGTCTTTCTTGGTGGGGTCGAGCCGAAAGGCCGTTTTGAGGGCGCGAATGCTCTCGTCGGCCCGGCCAAGGGCCAGCAGGGCTTTGGCCTGCCGGAAGTACGTGCTGGCCCTCTCCGGGTCAAGCTCCAGAGCCTGCCGGTACGCCTCGAGGGCCTCCTCGGGCTTCTGCTTTTCCAAGAGCGCCTCGGCGTATCCCGTCCAGGCGTGCTCGTTCGACTCGTCGAGTCGCACGGCGTGCTGGTAGGACTCCAGCGCCTCGTCGAGCTTACCCGCCTTATAGGCGCAGTCGGCGCGTGCCGTCCAGAACTTGTGCACGTTCGACTTCAGGTTCACGGCGTAGCGGAAGCATTCGAGCGCCTCTTCGTGCTTCTCCTCCGCGTCGAAGCAGCAGCCGAGGCCGTACCAGGCATCCGGGTAGTTCGACTCCAAATCGAGGGTCTTCTCGTAATAGGTGCGGGCCGCGTCGAGGTCGCCCTGCTCCTCGTAGGCAAGCGCGAGGTTGTAGTAGGTCGCGGCGTCCGGCCCCTCGAGCTCCAGCACCTGCTCGTAGCTTTCGATGGCCCCCTCCAGGTCGCCCAGATTGGCCTGCGCGTTGCCCCGATTGTAGTAGGCCGAGGCAAACTCCTCCTGGATCGCGAGGGCCATGTCGTAGCTCTCCACCGCCTCCTCGAAACGGCCCAGGCGATTGAGCACAATCCCCCGGTTGTACCAGGCGTCCTGCGAGTAGGGGTCGATGTCGAGGTGATTGTCGTACGCCTCTACGCTCTTCTCATTTTCGCCGAGCCGATCGTAGCAGTAGCCCAGCTCGTACCACACCTCCGGGTGCTCCGGGTACACGTCGGTGCACCGCTCAAAGGCATCGACGGCCGCCTCCAATCGCTCGTCTCGCTCCAGCGTGACCCCGAGGTTGAACAGGGCCTCCCCGTGGAGCGGGTTGATCGAGAGGGCCTCGTGGTACGCGTCAAGCGCCTCGTCCACACGGCCCAGACTGTCGAGCGTGATGCCGAGATTGATCAGCGTCTCGGTGTCGGTGGGATTGATGTCCAGGGCCTCCTCGTAGGCCTCCAGGGCCTCCTCCGGGCGGCCCAGGTTGTTTAGGAGAATGCCCCGCCGCATCCAGGCGTCGGCCGTGTAGGGATGCAGCTCGATGAGGCGGTCGATGACCTCCAGGGCCTTCCCCATCTTACCTTCCTCGAAGTAGAACGAGGCAATCTCTTCGAGGTCGCCGGAGTCGAAGTACGCGGATGGATCCTCCTCGTAGGCGGCCACGAGATCTTCCAGGGGATCCTCGTGCGCCGAGCCCTCAGGGTCATCGAAGCCAAAATCGAACGTGTTCATACCACACCAGTACGTGATTCGACAGAGCGCACGGCCGCCACCGGACGGCTATCCAAACGGCCTCGGCCCGACGTGCTTGTTCCAGTATAAGGCCTCCGCGAAAGAACTTGCAAAAACGACGCCTGTGTGACGCCCGTCACGACCGGCCGGGGGCATTTTCTCGGGGATCGACCCGAATTTTCTAGGCGCCATCATGCTTCTTCTCACATTCGAAGGCATTGACGGAAGCGGAAAGAGCACGCAGGCCCGGCTTCTCAACGAGTATCTGCGGGAGAACGGATACGAGACGCTTCTCGTCCGCGAACCCGGCGGCACCGAGCTGTCCGAGCGCATCCGCTCCGTCTTGTTAGAGCCGAACGTAAACGTCCATCCGATGGCAGAGTTGCTTCTGTTCTCGGCCGCGCGCACCCAGCTTGTGGCCGAGCGCGTTCGCCCGGCCCTGGACAACGGGAAAATCGTAATCTGCGATCGGTTCTATGATTCCACGACCGCGTATCAGGGGGCGGGCCGGGGCGTGGCCGATCCATCATGGCTTCAATCATTTCACCGTCGAGTGACCGACGGCCTCGTGCCCGACCGCACCTACCTCGTGGAACTCGCCCCCGACACGGCGCGGGTCCGTCGCGACGAGGACGCGGCGGGCGGCGACCGCATGGAGGCGGAGGATCAGGACTTTTATCATCGGGTTGCGGCGGCCTACGATGCGCTCGCCGACGAGCATCCCGACCGCGTCCAGCGGCTCGACGGGCACCGCTCGATCAAGGCCCTCCACGCCACGATCCGGGCCGACGTGGAGGCGCTGTTGGGCGGGGATTCGGGAACCGCCCACGCCCGCACTGGTTCGTCTGGTCCGTGAGCGGGACCTGTCGCTTTCGGGACGAGCCTGCTCCGACGGCCCCGACCAGCCGTCCCCTCTTGGTTGTCGAATACACGCCAGCGGCATGTCCACTCTCCCTCAACAGAAGATCGACGAGGTCCGCTCTATCTTCCAGGCGTTTCTCAAGAAGCGCAACAAGCGGCAGACCCCCGAGCGCTTCGCGGTCCTGGAAGAGATCTACCAAACGGACGATCACATCGACGCCGACGAGCTGTATGTGCGCCTCAAGCAAGACGGCACGGAGGTGAGCCGGGCCACGGTCTACAACACGCTGGAGCTGCTGCTGGAGTGCGACTTAGTGGTGCGGCACCAGTTCGGGAAAAATCAGGCCAAGTACGAGCGGGCCTACAGCTACTGGCAGCACGACCACCTCATCTGCATGGACTGCAACGAGTTGTTCGAGTTCTGCGACCCGCGGCTGCAGAGCATTCAGGAGATGGTGGCCGACATCTACGAGTTCGAGATCAAGCACCACTCGCTGAACATGTATGGCCACTGCGTCCGCGAGGACTGCCCGAACCGCTCCCAGAGCGATAGCGACGAAGCTCCTTCCGCGGGCGAGACGACCGCGAAAGAGGCCGCCACGAAGGAGACCGAGGCGTAACCTCAATTCGAACGTTCGGGTGGGGATCTCATCTCTGACCACGGATTCCCCGCGCAGCGCCCGCGTTTCCTCTCTCGGCCCCAGACTCGGACGGAGATGAATGCCCCGAAGTCTCTCGCCCTCCGGCCCCCCTTCTGTCGCTCAGCAGGAACGCGTCTCTTCAGCCCCCTCGAACGTAAAGTCCTCGTCCTGCGCCTCGACCGTCGCCAGGACGTAGGGCGACGTCAAGGCCTGCGTCACCACGCAGTTGTTCCCCGGCACGGTCTCCGCGAATTGCACCTGGATCCGACCGCCCCCGTCGCTGGCCAGCACCTCGTCAATCTCAACGCCGTATCCGCCGGTCGACCGCCGTCCCAGCACAATTGCCACGACGACCTTTTCCTCGAAGTCCACCTCGGGCCGGTCCGGCACCGAGTTCCGATCCGCGTGCAGGCGCTCCCAAAACGAGGCGTACGTCTCTTCGTCGCGGAGGACCGTCTGGGTTCCCTCCACGATGTCTCCGTACTGTCCTCGATCAATCTGGTCGACGTTCACTGCGCCAGCGTGGAGAGTTTCGGTCGCAACCTCCGTGGTGAAGCTTGGCCCACCGTTCGTATCAATCCCATTGCATCCCCCGACGACCATCGGTAGAAGCACCGCCAGCAGAACGAAAGAGGGTCGCGCGAAGCTCCACTGGCCATCTCGTTGAGATCCGACATTCAGCATAGAGAGAAGAATTTGGTCCAACGACTTTGCGATGAGGAATTTCGGGCACCGTCCGGCGTCCGTGCATCCTACACGTATCTCCCCCAGCGGCACACAGTCCCCCGAGGACGAAAGCCGCAGCCCTCCCGCTCCCACGGTTCCCCTGTGCATTCAGGATGGGTCCCGTACGACGGAGAATACCCTGCACATCCGGCCAGAATGTCATCACGCGACCGCCCAGCCCTTGTCCCCCCACTCGAGGACGGCTATACTCTAGGCACATCGTGTGCCCCTTTTTCAACGACAACCGCATTTCTCCCATGAACGGCGTGTCGGCCTACCACATTGTCGTATCCCTCGTCATCGTGGCGGTGGGAATTATAGGAAGCTATCTTCTGTACTACCTCTTTCAGTGGGTGAGCCGGAAGGCCGACCGTGGGCGGTATCAAATCGACGGGATTCTGCTCCGGAGCGCAGCGTGCCCTCTTCATCCTCACCGGCACCTGGATTCTAGCCAGCCTGGTCAAGAACCTCATCCGCGAATACGGGCTTCCGTTCGCCGAACGAACCGACACCGACGTCGACGAGCGGATCATTCGATTACTGGACTTGACGGCGGTGTACGTGATCTGGGTTGTGGGGATCCTGATTTCCCTGCGGGAGCTGGGCATTCAGGTGACAGCATTTCTCGCCTCCATGGGCATCGCAGGGCTGGCCGTGGCCCTGGCCGCCAAGACCGTCCTGTCGAACGTGCTGGCGGGCGTCACCCTCACGGCCGATCCCAACTTTCGGGTCGGGGACCGCATCGAGGTGGGGGAGCACATTGGCGACGTCTTGTCTATCAACCTCCACAAGACGGTCATCCGCACGCGCGAAAACGAGATCGTGATGATCCCGAACGACGTGCTGGGGCGGGAGGTGATCGTCAACCATATGCTTCCCGAGCAACGGATCCGGGTCGAGCTAGAGATCGGGGTGGCCTACGGGACGGACCTGGAACGGGCCAGCGAGCTCTTGAGGGCGGTAATTCAGGAGTCGGACCGGATTCTCTCAGAGCCAGCCCCGGAAGTGAATGTGGCGTCGCTCGGGGACAACGCCATTCTTCTGCAGGTGCTGGT
>PXSX01000235.1 GCA_003022655.1 Bacteroidetes bacterium QH_1_64_81
CATCTCCTGGCTTCCCTTCGAAACGCTGGTGTGTGGGAGAGCGCAGAACGCCTCGATCCATTGATCTCTCAGCAATCTGCCCCCCAGCGTCTGTGAACACGTACGCCGTCATCATCCTCGGCGCTCTCTTGGTCGAATACGGACTGAACCTCGTCTCGGACCTCCTCAACGTCCGCCACCTCCAGCCGACATTGCCCGAGGAGGTTCGCGACATGTTCGACGAAGAGGAGTACGAGCGGACCCAGGCGTACACCCGTGCGCGCACCCGGTTCGGACTCCTTTCCTCCACCTTCGCCCTCGCCGTGCTCCTGGCCTTCTGGTTCGCGGGCGGCTTCGAGTGGCTCGACACGCTGGTGCGCGGGTGGGAGCTCGGGCCGATTGTGCGGGGCCTGTGCTACATCGGCCTCCTCGTGCTGGGGCGCGGGCTGCTGTCGCTGCCGTTCTCAGCCTACTCTACGTTTGTGATCGAGGAGCGCTTCGGCTTCAACGAGACGACCCCGAAAACCTTCGTGCTCGATCGGCTCAAGAGCGTCGCCCTCGGCGTGGCCATCGGGGGGCCGCTGCTGGCCGCCATCCTGTGGTTCTTCCAGTCCACCGGTCCGTACGGGTGGGTGTACGCGTGGGTCGTAGTGACGGCCGTGATGCTGCTCCTGCAGTTCTTCGCGCCCCGCTATCTGATGCCCCTCTTCAACGACTTCGAGCCGCTAGAGGAGGGGGAGCTTCGCGAGGCAATTCTCTCGTACGCCGGCCAGGTCGACTTTCCTGTCAACGAGGTGTACGTGATGGACGGATCGCGCCGGTCGAACAAAGCCAACGCGTTCTTTACCGGCTTCGGGGCGAACCGGCGGATTGTGCTCTTCGATACGCTCGTCGAGCAGCTCTCGGTGGACGAACTGCTGTCGGTGGTGGCGCACGAGATGGGGCACTACAAGCTGCACCACATCCCGCAGCGCATTGCGATCAGCGTGGTGCAGACCGGGGTGCTCTTCCTGCTGCTCTCCGTCTTCCTGCAGGTCGACGGGCTGTTTCAGGCCTTTTACGTCGACCAGCCCGCCGTCTACACCGGCCTGCTCTTCTTCGGCCTGCTCTACTCACCGGTCGAGTTGCTGCTCTCGATCCCGCTTAATGCCTGGTCGCGCCGTCACGAGTTTCAGGCCGACCGCTTT